>CAYXVP010000128.1:0-6451 GCA_964468305.1 uncultured Anaerolinea sp.
TGGTCCCGATGACCCAGATGCGCAAGGGCATCGCGGCCCAGATGACGCGCGCCCTCCAGGTGCCGCACGCCTACGTGCAGATGGAGGTCGACGTCTCGAACCTGGTCAAGTTCCGGGACCGCAACAAGCGCGACTACCAGGCGCGCGAGGGCCTGCCACTGAGCTTCGTGCCGTTCGCCGTCAAGGCCTCGGCCGAGGCGCTGAAGCGCAACCCCAGGTTCAATGCCCACTGGACCGACGACGGCCTTCTCGCCAAGCGTCGAGTCAACATCGGCATCGCCGTTGCCCTCGACGACGGGCTGATCGTCCCCGTCATCCGCGACGTCGACAACCTGTCGATCCACGGCCTCAACAGGGCGATCGCCGAAGTCTCCGAGCGGGCACGGGCCGGCAGGTTCCACGTCGACGACTTCGGCGGTGGCACGTTCACCGTCGACAACACGGGCTGGCTCGGCACGAACATGGTCATGCCGATCATCAACGTCCCCGAGGTCGGCATCGTGACCATGGACCGAATCACCAAGCGGCCCGTCGTGGTAGAGACGCCCGAGGGCGATGTCATCGGCATCCGCTCGATCATGAACATGGTCCTCGGTGTCGATCACCGCGCCAACGACGGCGCCGGCGGCGCAGCGCTGCTGCGCGATATCAAGGCCTGGCTGGAGGCAGTCGGACCCGACACGCCGATCTACTGATCCGCGCGAGGCGTGGCGTCATGACCGAATCGAAACCGCCGCGACGGAGACGAGCGGTGACGTCGAAGCCCGAGACCACGCCGCCACCGACGGCACCATCGAGACCATCGGCGAAGTCGGGGGCGCCACGGCCGCCCGCAAAGGCGGCGGCGTCGCGGAAGTCCGAGACCCCTGCCAAGGCCGCAGTGCCTGCCAAGGCGGCGGCGCTTCGGAAGGCCGCGGCGCCTGCCAAGACCGCAGCGCCGTCGGCCGCGCCGCGCCGCATCTGGCTCTCCGGGGCGAGCGGCTTCATCGGCACGCAGGTCGCCCGGGTCCTGCGCATGCGCGGGGATGAGCTTGTGGCGCCGGTGCGCGATCCGCGACGGGCGGGAGAGCTCGTCGACATCGGCGTCACCGTGATCGAGGACGACCTGCAGGACGTGGATCGTCTCGCGGAGACCATGCGCGACGCCGATGCAGTCGTCCATTGCGCCGGCAGCTATCGCGTCGGTATCAGCCGCGAGGAGCGCGGCGCCATGTGGGACGCGAATATCGGTACGACGACGCGCATCCTCGACGCTGCGGAGGTCGCCAGGGCGCCGCGAATCGTGTACGTCTCGACCGTCGCCGTCTTCGGGAACACGAAGGGCAAGGTCGTCGACGAAACCTATCGGCGGAACATCCGCGAGGGGTTTCTCGGCTGGTACGACGAGACGAAGTTCGGTGCTCACGAGGTGGCGCTCCAGCGCAGCCGCGCCGGTGCCCCGATCGTGTTCGTCCTGCCGAGCCAGGTCTATGGTCCGGGTGACCACTCGGCGGTCGGCGAGCAGCTCGCCATGGCCTACGGCGGGACGCTGCCGTACAGGGCGCTCGAGGGCGTCGGCCTGGGCTTCGTCCATGTGGACGATCTGGCAGTCGGGATCGTGGCCGCGCTCGACGGGGGACAACCGAGCCGCGCCTACGTGCTGTCTGGCCCTCGCCATCGCCTCGGCGAAGCCCTGGCGATCGCGGCAAGCCTCGGCCATCGCTCGCTGCCCCGCGTGGCGCTCCCTGACGCGCTCCTTCGGCTCATGGCCCCGATCGGTGGGGTCATCGGGCAACCCAACCTGCGCGAGGTGGTGAGCTCATCAGCCGGCGTCACGTACTGGGCGTCGAACGAGCGCGCAGCCCGCGAGCTCGACTGGCACCCACGGGCCCTCGAGGACGGGCTCCGGGACACGTTCGAGGCCCTCGCGGACCGCGCCTACACTCGATCTTGATGCAGCGCGAGCTTCCGATCCTCCAGCCGCCGGCGCCACCCGGCACCCTTCATCATGCCCCGGCCGAGCCGATCACGATCGCGATGGGCGGCGGCGCGTTCGGAGCCTCGTCGGACGGCTCCGTCGCGCTCCGGCGGCACCCCGACTGGATTCGGGCGAAGCTGCCTTCGGGCGAGAACTACCACGACCTCAAGCGCCTGCTCCGCGGCCTGAACCTCAACACCGTCTGCGAAGAGGCTCGCTGCCCGAACATCGGCGAGTGCTGGGACCAGCGCACCGCCACGATCATGATCCTCGGCGACACGTGCACTCGTGCCTGCGGCTTCTGCAACATCAGGACCGGCCGGCCGACCTGGTTCGACGAGGACGAGCCGCGCCGGGTCGCTGAGGCGATCGAGCAGCTCGGTCTCGAGCACGTCGTCGTGACCTCGGTTGCCCGCGACGACCTGCCGGACGGCGGCGCGCACGTCTTCGCCGAGGCGATCCGTCTCCTTCGGGAGCGCGTTCCCGGCATGGGTGTGGAGGTCCTCATTCCGGATTTCAACGGGGAAGAGGCGCCGCTGCGCGACGTCATGGCCGCGCGCCCGGACATCCTCAACCACAACCTCGAGACCGTCAGGCGGCTGCAGAAGCCGGTCCGAAAGCGCGCCCGCTGGGACCGCTCGCTCGGCGTCCTCGAGCGGGCGAAGGCGTACGCCGCCGAGGCGCCGCATGCGGTGCATACCAAGAGCTCGCTGATGGTCGGCCTGGGTGAGACCCGGGACGAGCTCACCGAGGCGTTCGAGGCGCTGCGCGAGGTCGACTGCGACATCCTCACGATCGGCCAGTACCTCCGGCCCTCGCTCAAGCACCTGCCCGTCGAGCGCTACTACCACCCCGACGAGTTCGCCGAGATGAAGTCAGCGGCCCAGGTGCTCGGGTTCAAGCACGTCGAATCGGGGCCGCTCGTCCGCTCGAGCTACCACGCCCGCGACCAGGTCCCGAGCGCGGAGCTCAAGGCGATGCGCCGGCGCCAGGCTTCGATCGACGCCGACGGTCGGGTGGTGCCCCTCGCCGGCTAGACGCTGCGCCGTTCCCGTCAGGCGGGTGCGGGGACGATGGGAATTCCCGCGACCTCCGCGACGGCCTGAGGCTCCTGGCGCGACCGGAGTCGCGCAAGGAACTTCTGGGTTCGCTCGTCCTTTGGATTGTCAATGACCTGCTCGGGCGGACCGACCTCCACGAAGTTGCCTTCGTCGATGAAGTAGACGCGGTCCGCGGCCTCCCTCGCGAACGCCATCTCGTGCGTCACCACGATCATCGTCGAGCCCTGGTGGGCGAGGTCCTCCATCACCAGCAGCACCTCGCCGACGAGCGTCGGGTCGAGCGCGGACGTCGGCTCGTCGAAGAGGAGCACCTTCGGCTCCATCGCCAGCGCGCGCGCGATGGCGACGCGCTGCTTCTGGCCGCCGGACAACCGGTTCGGATACTCGTCCCGCTTGTCACGCAACCCCACCAGCTCGAGGAACTTCTCGGCGGTCGCAATGGCTCGCTCGCGCGGTACGCGGTTGACGAGGACCGGGGCCAGGATCAGGTTGTCGATGACCTTCAGGTGCGGGAACAAGTTGAATTCCTGGAAGACCATCTGGGCACGCGTGCGGATCGCGCGGCATGACTCGAGCTCGTCCGCATCACGCTTGCGGGTCGGCGTCGCCCCGAGCAGCACGCCATCGACCTCGATCGAGCCCGCACTGGGCTCCTCGAGGAAGTTGATGCACCGCAGCAGCGTGCTCTTGCCCGAGCCGGACCGGCCGATCAGGCAGACAGTCTCGCCCGGATAGACATCGAGGTTCACGCCGCGGAGGACGTGATTGTGGTGGTAGAACTTTTCGAGGTCCCGCACCCGGACGATGGGCTCAGCGCCCTGCGGGGTGAGCGCCCCCGGGCGCGCATACGGGTCGCCGGTCATCGGTTGCGGTCTCCCGCCGCCATCCGCCGCTCGAGGCGGGCCTGGAAGAGCGACAGGACGATGGTCATGATCCAGTAGATCGCTGCCGCCACCGCGATGGTTTGGAACGTCGTGCTGTTGGGCCGCCCGGCCGCCTGCGCGCGCCACAGCAGCTCCTGGACGCCGATGACCGAGATCAGGGCCGAGTCCTTGGTCATCGCGATGAAGTCGTTCGCGACCGCCGGCGTCACGATGCGGATGGCCTGCGGCAGGACGATCCTGCGCAGGACCTGGCGCTCCGGCAGGCCGAGCGAACGAGCGGCTTCGACCTGGCCCTGGGGGACCGCCTGGATCCCGGCCCGGAAGACTTCGGTCAGGTACGCGCCGTAGTTGAACGAGAGGGCAATGATCCCGGTCGGGACGTCGGGGACGACGATGCCGACGGCAGGCAGGCCGAGGAAGATGAACAGGATCTGCACGATCAGTGGCGTGCCGCGTACCAGCGACACGTACAGGGACGCGATGCCGTTGAAGACCGGGTTCGCTGACAGCCGACCGAGCGCGCCGAGGATCGCCAGGCCCACCGCGGCGAAGATCGATGTCACCGACAGGAACAGCGTCATCCCGACCCCGCCGAGGATGAACGGCAGCCATTCCTCGAGATGGAAGTGGGGGTTCGGGTGCGAGGCAACCGCCACGAGGGCGATGACGCCCGCAACGATCACCGCCCACGTCAGGAAGAACTGAAGGCGAAATCCGAGCGTATGACGACGTTGCGCGTTCTCGATCGCCACGACGATCGGGGGCAGCCCGGGAGGACTGCCGACAAGGCTGGTCGCTGGTCCGCCGCCGCCGGCCATCGACACGGGTCTGCCTCCCGAGCTACCGCTGTCCTGTGTGCCGCCGTCCTATGTGCCGCCAACCCCTTCGCTGTCAGGCCGGCGGCGTCGTCAGATCGGCGCTGAACCACTTCATCGAGAACGTCTTGAGCGTGCCGTCGGCATGCATGTCGTCGATGATCTTGGAGACCGCGGCGACGAAGTCGCTCGGGTCGGGTCCGCTCTTGTCGGCGGAGGCCGCGAGCTGCTCGACGAACACGGGCGCGCCGACCTTGACGATCGGCGTGCCGTCGGTGATTGCGCTGTCGATGACGGTGGACGAGCTGAGGAAGCCCTGGCCGACGTCCTGACCTGCCGTGATTGCTTGGGCACAGAGCTGGTCGGTATCGAGGATCTTGGGCGTGATCCCGGCCGGGGCCGTCGCCGTCGTCCCGAGCGAGACGCTCTGGAGCTTGCCCTGCAGCCAGTCGAGGTACGTGGTGGCCGTAGCCACGCAGACCGTCTTGCCTGCGAGCCCGTCGAGCGTGGTGATGCTGGATTTGGTCGTCGCCGCCATCTGCGCCGGCGTGTAGTAGTACGGGCTCGTGAACGCGAGGACGTTCTGGCGCGGGACGGTGATGGTCATCGAGCCCACACTGACGTCCCAGCGGCCGGCCCAGCTGCCCGCCGTGATCGTGTCCCAACCCGGCGTCTGGAACTCGACGGTGACCCCGAGTCGCTTGCCGATCTCGTTCGCGACGTCGATGTCGAAGCCTTCGAATGTGCCGTCCGGCTTGAGGAAGGACTGTGGCTTGTAGTTCGGGTCCGTCGAGACCTCGAGCTTGCCGGCTTTCAGGACCTTGTCGAGCAGGCCGCCGGCGATCGGCGCCACGGATGCCGGCGCCGTGGTCTGCGAGCCGCCGGTGGCCGGCGCCGACGTTGGCGACGTGGTTGCTCCCCCTCCGCGACAGGCTGCGACCAGCATCGCCGCCCCGATGAAGGCGGCGAGGCGCCGATGGAATGCGGTCATCGAAATCCTCCTCGTGCCACCGTCCCGAGGTCGCGACCCGGTCGCTACGCTCCTGCCTCCGGCGAATGGCACCGAAGAGTATGCCCCGCATCACGCAGCGCCGTCGGGGCCCGCCAAGGACATGACAGAACAGATGTTCTATTCTGCCCCAGATGCGGCCCGAATACCGAGAGGAGCCTTGCCGCTCGGCCCTGAACAGGGTCACGGGCATGATGTTCGGCTGGTCGCTCAACCCGTACATGGGCTGCGCCCACCAGTGCACCTTCTGCTACGTGCGCGCATTCGAGAAGCGTGCCGACCGACCGTCGGATGACCGCTATGGCGCCTCGATCCGGGTCAAGACCAATGTCGCCGACGTCCTCCGGCGCGAGCTTGCGCGCCGCAGCTGGGAGGGCGAGCTGGTCGCGATCGGGGCTGCCACCGATCCGTACCAGCCGGCCGAGGGCCACTACCGGCTGACCCGCGGCTGTCTCCAGGTGCTCGCCGAGGCCCACAACCCATTCGCGATCATCACGCGCGGCCCGATGATAGTGCGCGACGTCGATGTCCTCGCCGAGGCCGCCCGCAGGGCTAAGGTCGCGGTCACGTTCTCTGGGCGGACGGTCGACGACCGCATCTGGCGGCTGACCGAACCGAACACGCCGCCGCCGCCGCAGCGCCTGCGGGCGTTGCCCGCCCTTCGAAACCCGGGGACTCGGGCCGGCGGCGGCCAGTCCCCGGTCCTTCCCAGGCCGTCCGCAAGA
>CAYXVP010000129.1:0-6404 GCA_964468305.1 uncultured Anaerolinea sp.
CGCATGTCCTCGATCATGCGCTGGCGCAGCGGGCTGATGGAAGGAGAACTCGAGCTGCCGGTAGATGACCAGAAGTCGATCGTGCGAAAAGGCGATTCGTTCTTCTTTCTCACCTTCGTCATGGCTATAGGAATATCGGCTCCATCGATGCCCCGGTGCTGTGGTTCAATACTCCGCTAGAGCTTCTAGAGCCTCTTCCATGCTGCGGGATTCAGATCGGCCCCCGCTGACCGGCCAATCCCGCAGTGGCCGTGGCCGTGACTGGCTCGCATCGGAGCTCGGCGGCCAGGCTCATCGATGTGTATGGGACGGCATGCCCCGCCACATCCGCACGGAAAAGAAAGCAAGGAAGCAGGAATGATCGGACCGCCGGCACATTGTGGCCGGCTTCGTCCTTGGCTCCGGGGGCCTGACCGGGCTGTCGGTTTCGCTGGTCCTGTTCATCGTGATCTCGATCCTGATGACGCCGGTTGGCGGGACGTACCTGCGCAACCTGCGTCTCGCGATCGGACAGCCGCCGCGAGGTGCAAAACCGGGCGATCCGCCGCCCGTACCCGTGACTGACGCGCAGCTGGCTGCACTCCAGGATTCACGCAGGCCGGAGCTGCTGCTCCTGCTTGGCGCGGGCGGCTTCGTGGTGATCCTGTGGCTGATGATGTTCAAACCGTTCTGAGCGGGATCCCACGAGGGCCCGGCCGCTTGTCGGAGGAAGCCACGCGGCACAGCTGCCGCTGACCCCAACGGCCGGCCCGTGGCAGCATGGCCGAACCATGCGCCCCATGGTGCCGATCAGGCGGACGCGCGTGCTCGGGCTGGCCGCAGTCGTCGGACTGGCCGCCTGCCGGGCCGGTGGGGCGCCGGAGGCGACCATGTCCAGCTCGACCGCACCATCGACCTTCGCCCTGACGAGCCCGGAGTTCCAGGAGGGCGGCGCGATCCCGCGTCGCTATGCCTGCGACGGCGACGACGTCTCGCCGCCGCTGGCCTGGTCAGGCGCGCCTGGGGAGACGGCTGCGATGGCCCTGGTCATGGACGACCCCGATGCGGGCGGGTTCGTCCATTGGGTCGTCTTCGACATGCCGGCGTCGACGTCGGGCAGCCTTTCGGCCGGCTGGTCGAGGTCAGCTGTCGCGTCGCCCCAAGGGACGAACAGCTTCGGCCGCGTCGGCTACGGCGGGCCGTGTCCGCCGGGCGGCACGCATCGCTACACGTTCCGGTTGCTCGCTCTGGGCGATCCGCTCGCGCTCTCCGGTTCGCCATCTGCGCGGCAGGTCATCGACGCCGCGCAAGGCCACCTCCTCGGCGAGGCGCGCCTCACCGGCACGTACAGGCGCGGCGGATGAAGGTCGGTCACGTTCGGGAGCGACATGGTGCGTCGGGTGCACCGTGGCGTCTCGCTGCGTCGACGGCGAAGGGCACCGGGTGGCTCGACCTTGAGGTGGTCCGGCGGCGAATGCTTGCCGCAGACCCGCGACGGGCGCACAACTCGATCCTGTTCCGGCAGCCGATCACGACGCTCGACGACCATCTCGCCCGTGGCCTCCGCATCGAGGCGCTGACCGAGCTGGTTGAGGGGTACCAGGCGGCTGGGAGCGATACGGACGACGACGCGATCCTGGATCCGGCGGCACTGGCGTTCGGCCCGCCGATCCTGCGACCGCTGTCGTTCCGCGACTTCTATGCCTTCGAGCAGCACGTCGCCACCATGTGGCAACGGCGGCAGAGCGACATCCCCGAGGCCTGGTACCGGCTGCCGATCTTCTACTTCTCGAATACCTCAGAGATCCGCGGGCCCGGCGACCCTGTGTGGGCTCCTGCGGGCTCCGTCGAGCTCGACTTCGAGCTCGAGGTGGGCGCCGTCGTCGACACGCCCGCCTTCAACCTGCCCGAGCAGCGGGCGGGCGAAGCGATCGGCGGCTACTTCGTCCTGAACGACTGGTCGGCGCGCGACCTCCAGCGCGACGAGTCGACGGTCCGGCTTGGGCCGGCCAAGGGCAAGGATTTCGCGACGACGATCGGGCCGTGGATCGTGACCCCGGATGAGCTCGCGCCACGGTCGACGAGCGGCGCGACTGCGCCCGACCTTGCGATGACGGCGACCATCCAGGGCGGCGACGGTCGAGCCGTCGAGGTCACCCGCGGCTCCTGGGCGAGCGCGCGGTATTCGTTCGCCCAGATGCTCGCGCGGGCGACGGCCGACGTCCACGTGCGAGCGGGCGAAATCCTGGGGAGCGGAACGGTCGGAACCGGCTGCCTGCTCGAGGTGAAGGACCAGACGCTCGGACGGTGGCTCAAGCCCGGCGACCTCGTCAGGGTGGCCATCGACGGCATCGGCGAGATGCAGACGCCGATCGTCGCCCGGCCCCACACAACAGCGGGCCACCGATGACGGAGACCGCCCTTGGAGGACCCGAGGCGGTGGCCGCCATCGTGCCCCCACGGCTGCCTGACGGCATCGATACGCCCGCCCTCCTCGTCGACCTCGACGTCGCCGAGCGCAACTCACGCAACCTCGCGGACGACCTTCGCGCGCGTGGCATCTCGCTTCGGCCCCACGCCAAGACCCACAAGAGCATCGGGCTGGCTCGCCTGCAGCTCGACACCGGGGCGAGCGGCATCACCGTCGGGAACCTCGGCGAGGCCGAGGTGCTCGCGGCGGGCGGCATCGAGGACATCTTCGTCGCGTACCCAATCTGGGCCGAAGGGCCCAAGGCCGCGCGACTTCGAGCCCTGCACAACCGCGCTGGGCTGCGGTTGCTGATCGGATTCGACTCCGCCGCCGGCGCCGAGCGCCTCGCGACGGCCGTCGCCGGATCCAACCGCCCGCTCCGCGTGATGCTCGAGCTCGACCCGGGCTACCACCGAACCGGGGTCCTGCCCCCGGACGCCGCAGGCGTCGCGCGGGCCGCACGCGACCTCGGCCTCGAGATCGTGGGGCTGTTCACGCACGGCGGCCACGGCTATGCCGGCATCGACGCAGTTGCCGCCGCCGCCGCGGACGAGGTGCGAACGCTCACCGCGGGTCGCGACGCACTGCGTGCCGAGGGCATCGACGTGGGCCTGCTCTCGGCGGGCTCGACCCCGACCGCGCTCGGCGCCGCGGAATCACCCGTCGGCGAGATCCGAGCCGGAACGTACATCGTCGGCGACCGGCAGCAGGTGACGCTGGGTGCGGTGGCTCCGGACGCTCTCGCCCTGTGGGTGGCGGCAACCGTCGTGAGCGCCGCGACGCCGGGGCAGGTCGTCGTCGACGCCGGTGCCAAGACGCTGACGAAGGACGTCGCGCCGTGTCTCGATGGGCATGGCTACCTGCCCGCCTATCCCGCCGCCATCATCGAGAAGGTCAGCGACTACCACGGCAACGTGCGGATCCCGCCCGGGACCCCGGCGCCCGCCCTCGGCGAGGTCGTCGCCATCGTCCCGAACCACTGCTGTCCGGTGATCGACCTGCGCGACAGCTTCTACGTGATGCGCGGTGGCGAGATCGTCGGAACCTGGGCCGTTGACGCACGAGGGCGCAGCGGCTAGTCGATTGCATCCGCCCACATCGGCGAATCGCGATTGTCCTGAACGTTCGGCCATCGACCGCCCGTCATAGTCCATAGTTGCGGCCACTCCGGCCGCGACGACCGGAGGTCGAGGTGGATCGAGACCTGGTCGAGCGGGCCCGCAGGGCCGATCGCGAGGCATTCGCCATCCTGGTGCACCAGGTCAGCGACTCGCTCTACGCGGTCGCCTTCCGGATCCTGCGCGACACGGGCCTCGCCGAGGACGCCCTGCAGAACGCCCTCGTCCTCGCCTGGCGCCGGCTGCCGAAGCTTCGGGAGCCGGACCGCTTCGAGGCGTGGATCCACCGCATCCTCGTGCACGCCTGCTACGACGAGTCCCAGCGGACGCGTTTGTGGCGGACGAACGTCACCGCACTCCCGATCGACATTCCCGAAAACCTGGACAGCACATCGACGATCGCGGATCGCGATGAGCTCGAGCGGGCGTTCCGGCACCTGTCGATCGAGCAGCGCGCGGTCTTCGTCTTGCATCACTACCTCGGGCTGCCGCTCGTGGAGGTTGCCGTGCTGCTCGGCATCCCCGCGGGCACGGCCCGATCGCGACTCCACTACGCAATGGCCGGGCTCCGGCACGCCCTCATGGTCGTGCCCGAGTCCGTCGCTCGGGAAGGACGTCTCGCATGACCGACGATCGATCCATCGAACGAGCCGCTCGCGCCTGGCTCGAGGAGGGTCCCACACGAGCGCCCGATCGTTCTGTTGAACTTGCGCTCGCTCGGATCCAGACAACGACCCAAGACCGGAATCGCCTCGTCGTCCCGAGACTGCCGACTATGTCGGTGCGCTTCGCCGCCGCGTCGGCTCTCGCCTTGCTGGTGCTCGGTCTCGCTCTGACCTTCACACCGATGGGCGGCCCGGGGGGGCGCCCCTCGGCGACGCCAGCAATCAGCGCTTTCGCGCCGCATGAGCTCGTTCGATATGCGTCGGAGGCGTTCCCGTACACGATTGAGGTACCGAAATCGTGGTCTGCTCGAGCTGCGGTTCCTTGTTGCGACACGACCGATTTCAGTCTGCGCGGCTACGGCTCAGTGGGCGCCAGCGTGGATTGGCTCGCGCCCTCAACGACGGCAACGTTGTACGACGCGGGCTACACGAGCATCGCGGTCTGGGCGCACAAAGAGACCGGCTCGCCCCTCGATGGTCTGTCGCCAAGTCCCGGGGCATGCCAGGCGGGGAGCGACCCGTGCCGGGAATCAGTTTGGATCGGCGGGCAACCGGGGTATGTCGACTGGGTCGTCGACCAGCACGATGCCTTCGGGAGGGCATTTACGGCCCACGGCGGCTGGTGGTTCCGCTTCAGCGAGATCGGGCTCAGCCACCCGTACTTCCTCGAGCTGCTGTCGACCGTCGAGTTCACCAACAACTGAACCGACATGATGACGCGCAACAAACCACCCAAGGCCGAGTATGCGTTACGAGATGCGCGGACCGTCCGCCTGTTCGCCATCGCGATTCTCGTTTTGGCAGGATGCAGCGCATCTCTAGGCACCCAGTCGAATCCGACCGTGCCGCCGACCGGCCCGAGCGGCCCGGTGAGCTCGAGCGCGGCTGGACCTACCCCAGCGCCCTCGACAACCTCTTGGGGACCGCGCCGCGTTGATGTCGGTGGCCGTTCACTTGCGATCGCATGCACGGGTGATGGATCGCCGACCGTCGTCATGGAGGCCGGCCTCGGCAATGATGGCTCGACTTGGGATCCCGTCGTGCCCGCCGTCAGTGCGTTGGCTCGGGTGTGCGTTTACGACCGGGCGGGCCTTGGCGGGAGTGATCCGGCCCCGACGCCTCGCACGGCACAGGATGCTGTCGATGACCTGAAGGCGCTCGTCGTTGCGGCGCGGATTTCGGAGCCGATCGTCCTGGTCGGCCATTCGTTTGGTGGAATGGTCGTCCGCCTCTACGCCATGGAGCATCCAGCCTCTGTAGCCGGTTTGGTCATTGTTGATGGCACCCCGGCGCCGGACTTTGAGATGGCTGCGTGCAAACACGTCGAGAAGGCTGCGTGCGCGCGCGTCAAAGCGGACCTTGCGTCAGAAAATGGGGAGGGGATCGACTTTGTGGCGAGCGAAGCCGAGCTCGGCACGGCACCCGCGCTGCTCCCGATGTCGCTCGTCGTGATCGTGGCGACGCAGCACGACTGCGACACGACGGAGTTCACACTGGCAGACTGCGCCGCGCTCGACGCTGTCGTCCGCTCCCTGGATGAGACGCTCGTCAACTCCGTCCCAGGTGGACAGCTCCTGCGCTCGGACTCAGGGCACTATGTCCAGGCCGAGAACCCGCAGATCGTGATCAACGCGATCACGTCGGTGGTCACTGCGGCTCGGGCGAACTGACCTCGGGCACGCCGGCGCAGCCTAGACTTGCTTCCGAACGACGCGGAGGCCGGTCGATTCCATGTACTACGTCCGCCACGGCACGATTCCCCAGCAGCGGCACACCCAGCTCCGCCAGCCCGACGGCAGCCTCTATGCCGAGGAGCTGTTCGGCGTCGAAGGCTTCACCGGCCGGAGCTCGCTCCTCTATCACCTCGTTCCGCCGACGCGGACGCACAAGATCGAGCCCGTCCGCGAAATCAAACTGGAAGCGGCGAGCGAGGACATCCACCGCCACCACCTGACCAAAACCGGGGCGGTCGAGCCGAAGGGCGACGCCATCACCGGCCGGATCCCGTTGTATTTCAACAACGACGTCGTCTTCGGCATCGTCCGGCCGGCCGAGGCGATGCCCGCCAACACCTTCTACCGCAACGGCATCGCCGACGAGATGCTGTACGTCCACGAGGGCACGGGAGTCTGCGACACGGTGTTCGGGCCGCTGCGCTATGGCCCGGGCGAC
>CAYXVP010000130.1:0-6400 GCA_964468305.1 uncultured Anaerolinea sp.
CGCGACGGGTGCGGCGGCCTGCGTCGGGCTCGGTGTCGGGTTGAGCAGCGTCTTGAACAGCTTCGTCGCGCCGTAGACGTAGGTCACGCCGTACAGCGACTTGGCGCTCCGGCCGTTGACCGCGCTGATCCTGGACCAGCCGCTCCCTGCCTGGGTGCCCGCGCACTGCGCCGTGTAGCTCCCGCCGCTGACGGTCGCCACCACCGTCAGCCGGGCGCCGGTGTTGACCTGGGCTTTCCGGGCGTAGGTGGTCGAGGGCCCGGTCCGCAGGTTCACGTTGTTGCACTTCGGTGTGACGAGGGTCGCCCCGAGGGCATCGGTCGAGGTGAGCATGAGGAGGAGGGCCGCTGCCGCCAGCGCGACGAGCAGGACGTTCTGCCCGAGGTCACGCCGATGCGCGGCGCGGCGGGCGGGCTGGTCGAGCGCAGCGGGGAGCGGCACATCGGGAGCGTGGCCTCAACGCACCGCCCCGGCCATGGCCCGAAGGTGCCAGCCCGACGCCGCCAGACGGTCAGTTGGTGCGCTGCACCTGCACGGCCTGGAACCTCGCCCTGGCGAGGACCTCGCCGCCGATCGAGGCGACGGCTGCGTACGAGCCGGGAGCGGGAATCGAGAGCGGCCCGTTGACCGCAAACACGATCCGCAGATCGGCACCGGCTACGGCGCCGGGCGGCCGTCCGGCCTCGAAGTCCGCCCCGATTCGGGGGTCCATCCCGTTCCCGTCAGCGTCCTCGAAGTGCACGTCGAGGTGATGCCGCCTGTTGGTCTCGTTCCAGTCCACGTCGATCGCGACGGCGATGCCGACGATCAGCTGGGCCGGGAACTCCGGGAAGCGCAGGATGTTCCACGCGCCGCCGAGGACGTAGAGCTTGCCGTCGACCGCCTGGGCGCTGTCGGCCAGCAGCAGGGTGTGGATGTTCACGTGCCGATGGTAAAGCGGTCAGAAGTCCGGACCGCCGCCGACCTTCAGGATCGTCGGGCCGCCGAAGGCCAGCCCGTCACCGACCTGGTACGTATCCGCGATCCGGTTCCAGGCCTCGAAGCGAGGGTCGCTGTCGTGGCGGTGGTGGCCGCTCTCGTCGGCGAAGTCGACCACGATCAGGTACTGCACGGCGTTGCCGTGCCGGGCCGACGAGATGTCGAGCCTGGTCAGGGAGGCACGCGTCATCACGCCCTCGGCCTCGTAGTCGTGCCAGATCGGCAGCTCGTGCTCGCGAAAGCCGGCCTCGAACGCCTCGACCTGGTCCGGCTTGACGCTCAGCACGACCACGACGGTCTCCATCGATCACCTCCGGCCCGGATGGTAGGGTTCGGCGCCTGATGCGCCCGCCGGCCATTGGCTCGATCGTCGCCCTCGCCGCGGCGATCTCGATCTCCGGCTGCAACCCGAGCGCTGAGTCGTCACCGAGCGCTTCCTCGCGACCGTCGGTGCCAGCCTCTGTGACCGCGACGGCGGAACCCGGGCCGATGCCCACCCCGATCCCGGGCTTCGCCGACTGGCAGCTCATCAACGCGGCGGCCGTCAAACTGTCGGTGGCTGGCGGGACGCTCGTGATCGACCTCGTTGGCTCCGCGGCCTGGTCCGAAGACCGGCAGGGCGTGCTGTTCTATCGCGAGGTGACCGGCGACTTCCGGGCGACCGCCACCGTGCGCACGTCGAAGGCATCGGACCCGTCTGCGCCGCCGGGCCAGGACGGGTCGGAGCAGCTCGCCGGGCTGATGGCCCGGACGGAGGTCCCGGCCGAGAACTCCGTCTTCATCGCCACCGGCAGCGTCGGCAGCTCGACCGGACTCGCGGTAAGGACGACCGAATCCAGCCACAGCATCTCGATCGAGCGAGGCCTGCCGACCGGCGGCGATGCCGAGCTGCGCCTGTGCCGGATCGGCTCGACCTTCCTGCTGTGGTGGCGCCACGTCGATTCGAACGACGCATGGACGCACATGTCGACGCTCGACCGCAAGGACATGCCGACGACGCTCCAGGTCGGGGCGATCATGTCGGCGGATGGAGCGCCCGACATCGTCGCACGCCTCGAGGGCCTGACCGTCGTCTCGATCCCGACCGGGGGCGGCTGCTAGCGTCGGGGCGTGACCGGCGATGGAGGCGATGGAGGTCTCGAGGCCGGCTGGCCGGCGCTGCGAGCGCTGGGCCTGCCCGCCCCCGACTCGTCGATCTCGAAGCACGCAGGCGAGCTGATCGCGGACGTCGCGCCGGCGTTTCTCGTCAACCACTCGATTCGCGCGTACGCGTGGGCCGCCGAGCTCGGGCTCCACGACGAGGTGGCGTTCGACCCGGAGATCCTGTACGTGAGCGCGGCGCTGCACGACATCGGGCTCGTGGCGGCATACGACATCGGCGGTTGCTTCGAGGTCGATGGCGCGATCGCCGCCGAGCGGTTCGCACTCGAGCACGGTCAGGCGCCGGGTCGCGCACGGGCG
Source organism: uncultured Anaerolinea sp. (assembly GCA_964468305.1). Lineage (GTDB taxonomy): Bacteria > Chloroflexota > Limnocylindria > Limnocylindrales > CSP1-4 > UBA5189. The sequence continues at coordinate 2,440 of CAYXVP010000130.1, forward strand.
ATCTACGACGCCATCGCGCTGCACATGCTCGCCGAGGCCCCGCCTGGCTCGACCGGCGAGGTCATCCTCCTCAACGACTCGACGGGCGTCGACGTCACCGGCTATCGCATCGGCGACGTGCGCCCGAGCGTGATCCCCACCCTCCTTCGCGCCTATCCGCGGCTCGACTTCAAGCGCGGCTTCGCGGCGCTGTTCGTCGATCAGGCGGCGCGCAAGCCGAGCTGTCGCGTCGCCGAGATGGTTACGACCGGCAAGCTCGCCGCGATCGCGAACGCACCGTTCGAGAGTTAGCCGCGCCGACGCCGATACGCTGGCGAGAGCTGATCAGCGCGGGGTCGAATCCGTCGGCGTGAACGCCGGCCCGTGGCCCGGCACGATGCGATCCGCGACGTCGAGGATGCGGCGTCGGGATTCGCGCAGCTGCTCGGAGTCCTCGGGGCCCTCGTCGTCGACGGTGGAGTCGGCGGTGAACCAGCTATGGGTCGTGACGACGATGCCGTCGGGCGTGCCCGCGATAAGGGCGAGATCCTCCGCGGTGTGGCCTGGGGTCCGCGCCAGCTGAACCGACGGCGTCAGCACGCGGCCGTCGCAATCCGAGTCCTCCCAGTCCGTGCCGCGGTAGATCGCCCAGTGGTCGTGCACCGCCGCGTTCGGGAACAACCCGGCGTACATCGTGTGGTCGGGGTGGTGGTGGCTCAGGACGACCTCGGTCACGTCCTCGGCTCGAACGCCCATCGTCGCGAGCGGCTCGAGGATCGCCGCGGCTCCCGTCGACATGCCCGGATCGACCACGATCACCCGATCGCCGTCGCGCACGAGCGTGCACGTGCTCTGGACGCCGCCGCCGGTCGAGGTCAGCGATCCGTCGAGGATGACGTCCACGCGTGCCGTGCGGCCCTGCGGAACCTCCATGTCGAGAAAGGCTAGCCGTTCGACCGCACCGCGATTGTGGGATCCCTGTAACCTCCGCCCGCCTGCCGAGCGGCCCCGGTTTCGGCGGTTCGGGCTATACCTGCCGGGTGACCACCCTGCCACGCGCCGATCTGGATGAGCTGGCACGCCCGCCCAGCACGAGTGGAACAAGGAGCGGGTCCGGGGAATCATCGAGCGGGTCTTCGTCCACCAGGAAGATGCCGCGATCGACGAGCTGATCGCAGAGGACTTCGTCCCGCACACCTTCGGTCCGATGCCGCCCGGCCGTGAGGGCCTGCGCGCAGGGATGCGCCGGGCGGGCGCCGGCATCAGCGACCCCGAGTTCGTGATCCACGACATGATCGCCGAAGGCGATCGCGTTGCCGCTCGCCTCACGACCAGCGCCCGGCATACGGGCAGGTTCATGGGCATCGAGCCCAGCGGCAACCGCTACTCGATCGACGAGATCCACATCTTCCGGCTGCGCGATGGCATGCTCGTCGAGCACTGGCACGAGTTCGACAAAGCCGCCCTGCTGGCCCAGCTCAGGGCCGAAGCGCAGAGATAACGGCCAGGGCGCCGAACGCCACCAGCGCCACGCCCGAGACGCGGTTCACCCACAGCAGCGCGGTCGCCGAGACCCGGCCGCGCAGCCAGGCCACGACCGAGCACAGCACCACCCACCACAGCGTGGAGCCCGCCCACACGGCGATCGTGAGCACGGCCGCGTCCTCGAAGCTCGAGCCCGCGGAGAGGCCGATGCCAGCGAACACACCGGCGTAGAGGACGATCGTCAGCGGGTTCGTCATCGTCAGCGCGTAGATCGACGCGAACGCGCCGATGAGCCCGGGTCGCTCGCCATCCGTGGCGGGACCGGTGGCGTGTACCCGGGCGATCCGGATGCCCAGGGCAACGATGACGAGCCCGCCGATCAAGCCGAGGACCGGGCGGTTCGCGACGAGCAGGCTCGTGATCGCGGTGAGGCCGAAGGCGGCGATCCCGCCGTAGGTGGCATCGGCAGTGGCGACCCCGAGTCCCGAGGCGAAGCCGAAGATCCCGCCGTGTTCGATCGTGCGCCGGACGACCAGGAGCGTGATCGGGCCGACCGCCATGGCGATCGTAAAGCCGATGATCAGCCCGCGGAGCGGGAGCGGGAGTGCGAGTTCCACCCGGACCTCCTTCGAGATGCTGAGCAGGCCCTGGAACCGCGCTTCGGATGTCCTCGAAGAATCATGACGCCCTCAGCGCAGTCGCCGAGGGCGGTGGTTGCCGGGTCGATCGCCCGTTGCGGGCGCGCGTCAGGCCGATCCGTCCCTCGTCGGGAGCGGCTGCTGCTGGCGGCGCGAGGGCGCGAGCGGGGTCGACATCGGCGCGGATGATGCGGGTTCGGACGATGGGAGGTCAAACGCAAAACTTGACGCCGGGGCGGCGGTCGGGTCGAATGGTGGCCGCATGACCCCGACCCGGAGGGGGCGGTCAGGCGGGACCTCGGTCCTGCGGGCGGTCTTCCTCCTCGCGATTCCGGCGCTCGCGGCGGCGTGCGCCACTCCCGCGGGCGGGCCGGGCGGCTCCGGGCTCGTCCTCACCGGCGCCTCGCAGGAGCCCCTGGACCGACTCCACCAGCAGGCCCACGATGCGCTCCAGCGCTGGGCCGACGCGGTCCGCAGAAGCGGCGGCGCGTCGATCACGTTCGTCGGCGACCTGACCGGCCAAATCGGCAATTGGGAAGCGGCGGTCGGCGAGAACAACAAGAGCGCCCTCTACGCGGGCCTGGTCGAGGCGCCCCATGGGCTCTCGGGCGACCTACCCGCCGGCGGGGTGGTCCGCTGGCTCGATGGCTCGACGGTCGATGTGCGCGTCCTCTCGGCGGCGGACACTCTGGGGGCCCTCGTCGCCGCGGCGACCAGCAAGTGTGATCACTGCCAGCCAATCGAGGTCACCGACGCGTCGCAGGCGACGGGCCTCGTCGACACGTCGCGTGGTCCGGCAAACGCGCCGATCTGGGTCTACTCGATCGCGGGCTCCAAGGTGAAGGTCACGCGCGTGGCCGTCGACGAGAGCGTGACCGTCGACCCGCCGCCGTGGGATGCGAACAACCCGCCTGAGGGCGTACGCATCGACAGCGCAACCGGCTCCCAGAGCTCGAAGAAGCTCACGGTCACCTTCGTCGCGTCTCCCGATGGCGCCGACAAGCCGTGCGGCGCGGACTACACCGCCGAGGCGGTCGAATCCGAGCTGGCGGTCGTCGTCATCGTCCAGGAGCATCCGTACGACGGCCCGCGGGAATCGGGGCTGGCCTGCGATCTGGTCGGCGCGATACGAACCGCCAAGGTCACGCTCGAAGCGCCTCTCGGCAACCGCGTTGTGCTCGACGTCCAGCAGGGCCTGCCCGTGTCGGTGACCGCGCCCTAGTGCCCGTGCCCCGCGAACACGGCGTTAACGCCGCGCCGCTATCCTGACGCGCCTCAACAGAAGGAACGTCCCGCGGGACGATCCGCCACATCGTCCGACCAGCCGCGCGCCAGGCCGCTCAGCCCCCAGGGATGCCTGCCGCACCAGCAGGAGCCCTCCGGATGACGCACGACACCCCCGATAACGGCTACGACCACGCGGCCTGGAACCTGCCGCAGCGCCAGAAGTTCGAGATCCTGGGAGCGATCCTCCTCGCGCTCTTCCTCTTCGCGCTCGACCTCGTCTACCTCTTCGACGTCGTCGATCACCTCGATCTCGGGCGTCGGCACCGGGCCCACGAAGTCGCACCGCGGGCAGCGGAAACGCTTGGCGGCGGCCTTCACTTTCAAGGGTTTCTTGCAGCCGGTGCCAGCGAACTGCGGGGTCTTCTTCACGCACGGCCTGGGCCAACGCCCGTAAACCGGCGTTATTCGTGGGATCGTCTCCTGAATTGACATCCAGCCTCTGGGTTATCTCCTGGTTGCCGTGGGTTTGATATAGGTTGCCGTGCACATTTTCGAAATGCTGATGCAGGAATTGTTTATTGGAACCCTCTATCAACACGTGAATCCCCAAATCACGCCCATTCAATTGAACA
>CAYXVP010000131.1:0-6347 GCA_964468305.1 uncultured Anaerolinea sp.
TCGGACGGTCGTCTTCACCGGCTCGTCGGGCGTCGGCAAGTCGAGCATCGTGAATGCGCTCGCCGGCGAGCGGCTCCTCGACACCGCCGCGATCCGCGAGGACGACGCGCGCGGCCGCCACACGACCACCCGGCGGCAGCTCGTCCGCCTCGCCGACGGGCTGCTCATCGACACGCCCGGGCTGCGCGAGCTCGGCGTCCTCGACGCGGACGGCGTGTCCACCGCCTTCGACGACGTGGAGTCGCTCGCGGCCGGGTGTCGGTTCAACGACTGCACGCACGGGTCGGAGCCGGGCTGCGCCGTTCGCGCGGCGCTGCGGGACGGCGGCCTCGCGAGCGACCGGTTCGACGCCTACACGAAGCTCCAGCGCGAGGCCTGCCGCGCAGTCATCGCCGTGGATGCACTGGCGCGCAAGGCCGAGCGTCGGCGTTGGACGGCCATCTCGCGAAGCGTCGAGCAGCACATGCGGCTGAAGTACGGAGCCGAACGATGACCGGCGTCGCCACCGCCGACCTCGTCGAGCGCGCATTCGATCCTGCCCGGGACCTGCCGGCGATGGTCGAGCTCATTGCCGCCGTCAACCGCTTCGACGACATTCCATGGTTTCCCACGGTGGCCGACCTCGAAGTGGATTGGGCAGCGACGCCGACGTTCGACCCGTTGCGGGACATGCAGCTCGTCGCCGTTGGCGATCGGATCGTTGCCGCAGCCGGCGTCGACTGGCGCGAGCGGGCGGGCAAGGTCATTCACACCATCGAGATATGGGTCCACCCCGATTCCCGCCGTCGGGGCATCGGCCGGCGCCTTCTCGCCTGGTCCGAAGACCGGGCGCGCGAGGCACTGGCCGACGGCGATGGCGGGCCGGTAGAGCTTCCGCACTTCCTCGGGCTGGGCACGGGCGCCCACGTCCTGCCCGGGATGGCCTTCGCCGAGGTGGACGGGTACCTCCCCATCCGCTACAGCTTCGGGATGCGCCGGGATCTCAGGGAGGCAATTCCCAACGTGGCGATGCCGGCCGGCCTCGTGATTCGGCCCGTCAGCCCCGATCAGCATCGCCGGATCTGGGACGCCGACGTGGAGGCGTTCCAGGACCACTGGGAGGCGGCGGTGCGGAACGAAGCGGACTTCGACCATCACTTCGGCCATCCCACCGTGGACACGACGATGTGGCTGGTGGCGTGGGACGGCGACGAGGTCGCGGGCTCGGTCCAGAACGGGATCTATCCGGAGGAGAACGCGCAGCTGTGCATCGAGGTCGGCTGGCTCGACCACGTGTCGGTCCGTCGACCATGGCGCAACCGCGGCCTCGCCAGTGCGCTTGTCGTTCGGTCCCTGGCGATCCTTCGCGAGCGGGGCATGGACTGGGCCGCGCTCGGCGTCGATGCCGAGAACCCCACCGGCGCGCTCGGGCTCTACGAGCGTTTCGGGTTTCGCGTCCACCAGACCTGGGTGAAGTACAGGAAGCCGTTCTGAGCTAGACGGGCAGTCGCCGCTCCCGCGCGATCCACTCGAGCCAGAGCCGCTCCTTGCCGATGGCGGTAGTCGGACCGTGGCCCGGCATGACCCTCAGGCCATCGTCGAAGCCGCGCAGCCGATCGAGCGACTCGACCATCGCGTCGGCGGAACCACCGGGCAGGTCGACTCGCCCGAATGAGCCGGCGAACAGCGTGTCGCCGCTGTACAGGAAGCCCTCGTCGCGCTCCAGCAGGCAGACCGAGCCCTCGGTGTGGCCGGGCGTGTGTAGCACCTCGAGCCGGATCGAGCCGAAGCGAATCTCGCCGCCTTCCTGGAGCTCCACGGCCGGGACACACGGCGGGATCTCGAGTGGCGCCCAGCGCGCCTCTGGCGGGTTGGTCAGCCGGTAGGCATCCAGGGGGTGGACCGCGATCTGCGCCCCCGTGTGTTCCGATACCCGGGCGTTGTCGCCCATGTGGTCCCAGTGGCCGTGGGTCGAGACGATGAGCTTGAGCGTCCAGGCACGGGCCGACAGCTCGCCTTGGACCCACTCCAGGGACGGGATCGCCGTGTCGATGGCGATCGCCTCGCGCATCCGCTCGTCCGCGAGGATGTGGACGTTGGTCGCGAGCAGGCCGACGACCTTCGAGACGGTCTCCATGAGCGCGCCGGGCGTCAGGCCTCGAGCTTCGCCCGCATGCAGTCGAACGCCTGCGTGATCAGCTTGTTCGCAGTGCCCTCGATGAGGCGCGCACCGACGCTCGCCATCGTGCCCATGATCGCGACATCGGCCGTCCAGTCCATGGTCGTCGGGCCGTCGGCGGCACCGGTGAGCCGCATCTCCCCGGTCGCCTCGACCGCGCTGCCGGGCGCCTGGCCGCTGGCCTTGATCACCGCGCGATCCGGCTCCTGCGCGTTGACGAGCTCGAGATTCACGGCGAACCGCGCCGAGATGATGCCGATGCCGACCTTGGCCCGGGCCCGGAAATGGGTCGCATCGACATTCTCGATCGACTCGACGCCGGGGCCGCACCAGCCGACCTGCTGCGGGTCGATGACGAACGCCCACACCCGCTCCCGGGGCGCATTGATCAGGGTGCTGCCTGAGAACTGCATCGCGGCCTCCGCGGGCTTGGGAAGGGGCTCAGCCCATGCTCGGCTGGTAGTCCGGAGCGAGGTACCGCTCCGGCTCACGAACGAAACTGGTTCTGCAGCCGAGGCTGCAGAACGCGTACACCACGCCGCCGTGCTCGGCGATGTGGCGGACGTGCTTCGGGCGAACCATCATGCCGCAGACTGGGTCACGGAGGACGACGCCGTTCTCGAGGGCCGGTTCGTCCGACCCGACTGACGCCCCTTCCGCGGCGGCATCGCCGGCGAGGGTCGCAGGGCCGGGCGCCGCCACGAATGGCGCCCGGCCACGGCGGACCTGGACGAGCTCGGCGAGGATCGACAGTGCGACCTCCTCCGCCGTGGTCGCACCGATGTCCATTCCCGCCGGCGCGCGAAGCGCCGCGACGCGCTCCGGCGGAACGTTCATCTCGAGCAGGTACTGGCGGACGACCGCGGCGCGGGTCGCCGACGCGACGAGACCGACATAGGAGACATTGCGCCGAAGGATCGTCTCGAGCGCCTCCTCGTCCCACTGGCCCTGCGTCGCGACGACCACGAATGGGCTGGCCGCGATGTCGATGCCGGCGAGGTTCGTGTCGGTCAGGACCCGCGAGGCGCCCGGGAACGCGGACGGCTCGGCGATCGGGTCGAACAGGCTCACGTGATGGCCGAATGCCGCGCCCAGGCGGACGAGTGCAGCGGCGATCGGGGTCGTCCCCACGACCCACAGCGCTGGAGCAGGGACGTGCGGTTCCACATAGATCTCCATCGTGCCGCCGGAGTGGCAGGTCATGACCAGGTCGATGATCCCATCGGCCCGACGCGCATCGGACGGGGGCTCCTTCGACAGCCGGAGCAGGCGCGGCTGGCCGTCCGCCAGGGCCCGCAGCGCCTCGCGAGTCACGACCGGCTGCGCACAGCTCCCTCCGACCCAGCCCTCGATCTCGCCGTCGGGATGGACGATGCCGGCGGCCCCGGGCCTCGCCGACGTCGGGCGACGCACGGCAACGACCGTTGCGAGCGCGAACGTCCGGCCCGCCGCCTCGAGCTGGGCGGCGCGGGCCAGGACGGTGCGCTCCTCCATCACGGCGGCGCGACAGCCTGGCTGGCCACGCCTACGGCGCTACTCCCCTCTCATGCAGGATTGCCCAGACCTTGGGCGGCGTGATCGGGATGTCGATGTGCCGAACACCGAGGTGCCAGAGCGCGTCGACGACCGCGTTGGCGATGGCCGGTGGGGCGCCGACGGTCGCCGACTCCCCGACGCCCTTCGCGCCCAGCGGGTGGTGCGGGGAGGGTGTGATCGTCTTGCCCGTCTCCCAGCGTGGCGTCTCGACGGCGCTCGGTAGCAGGTAGTCCATGAACGTACCGGCAAGGTTGTTGCCGAGCTCGTCGTAGTCGATCGCCTCGAGCATGGCCGGGGCGAAGCCCATGGTGAGCCCGCCGTGGATCTGGCCCTCGACGATCATCGGGTTGATGATGTTGCCGCAGTCGTCCACGGCCACGAAGCGGCGGATCTTGACCTCGCCCGTGCCCTTGTCGATGTCGACGACGCAGATGTAGCTGCCGAACGGATAGGTCAGGTTCGGCGGGTCGTAGTAGTCGACCGCCTCGAGGCCCATCTCCATCCCGGCGGGATAGTTCGTGTAGGCCGCGAAGGCAATATCCTGGATGGTCTTCGACCTGTCCGGCGAGCCCTTGACGCTGAACTTGCCATTGGTCCACTCGAGGTCGTCCTCGGACGCTTCGAGCAGGTGGGCGGCGATCTTCCTGGCCTTGTCGCGGACCTTCCGTGACGCGACCGCGGTGGCGGCGCCGGTCGTGGGCGTCGAGCGCGAGCCGTAGGTCCCGACGCCGTAGGGCGCCGTGTCCGTGTCGCCGTACTCGACCTTGACGTCCTGCGCCGGGATGCCGAGCTCTTCGGCCACGATCTGCGCGTAGGTCGTCTCGTGGCCCTGGCCCTGCGTCTGGCTGGCAATCCGGAGGAGCGCCTTGCCCGTCGGATGTACCCGCAGCTCGGCGCCGTCGTTCATCTTGAGCCCGACGATGTCGAAGTCGTGGGACGGGCCCGCGCCGACGATCTCAGTGAAGCTGCAGATGCCGATCCCCATGAGCTCGCCCCTGGCGCGCTTCTCAGCCTGCTCGCGGCGGAGGTCCTCGTAGCCGATCATGGCCATGGCCTTCCGGAGCGCGCCGGCGTAGTTGCCCGAATCGTACTCCCAGCCCGTGGGCGAGACGTACGGGAACTTGTCGGGCGGGATGAAGTTCCTGAGGCGGAACTCGGCCGGATCCTCGCCGCGCCCGTGGGCCGCGATGTCGCCCAACCGCTCGATAAGGTAGACCGCCTCGGGTACACGGAAAGAGCAGCGGTACGCGACGCCGCCCGGCGGCTTGTTCGTGTAGACGCCGTCGACCTCGACGTAGGCGTTTGGATAGTCGTAGGAGCCGGTCACGACGTTGAACAGGCCGGCGTGGAACTTGAGCGGCGCCGCCTGGGCGTCGAACGCCCCATGGTCGGCGAGGGTCTTGACGCGCATCGCCGTGATCCGCCCGGCGGCGTCCACGCCGAGCTCGCCGTCCATGTGGTAGTCACGGGCGAACGAATCGGCCTGCAGATTCTCCGATCGATCCTCGATCCACTTGACCGGCTTGCCGGTCAGAAACGACGCGGCCGCAGCGAGGATGTAGCCCGGATAGGCCGGGACCTTGCCGCCGAAGCCGCCGCCGATGTCGTGCGTCTTCACGCGGATGTTGTGCTCGTAGATCGGCAGGCCGGCGGCTCCGGCGATGAGCGCGACGACGGTCCTGATGACGTGCGGCGCCTGGCTCGTCATGTGCAGCGTCAGGTGGCCGTTGATGGCGTCCCAGTCCGCGACCATGCCGCACGTCTCGATGCTCGCCACGTGGATTCGAGGCAGGTAGACGTGCTCCTTGACGACCAGCGCCGAGTCCTTCAGCGCCGCGTCCGTGGCGTCCTTCTTCCCGGACTCGTAATGCCAGATGTGGTTGTTCTGGTGATCGTCGCCGCGGTCCTTGCGGAGCACGGGCGCGTCCGCCTTCATGGCCTTGTACGGATCGACGACGACCTCGAGAGGTTCGTAGTCGACGATCACGGCGGCGACGCCGTCGGCGGCCGCGTAGCGCGACGTCGCGACGACGGCCGCGACTTCCTGGCTCTGGAAGAGCACCTCGTCGACGGCGAGGACGGCCTGCTTGTCGCCGGCGAGGGTCGGCATCCAGGCGAGGCCGTAGCCCTCGAGGTCCTTGCCGGTCACGACGGCGGCGACGCCCGCGACCTTCAGCGCCTCGGACGTATCGATGCTCTTGATGCGGGCGTGGGCGTACGGGCTGCGCACGATGTCGAGCCACAGCTGCCCGGGCAAGTTGACGTCCTCGATGTACTCGCCCGCACCGCGGATGAACCGGGCGTCCTCGACCCGCTTGCGAGCGTGGCCCATACCGCCGACCTCGGGGGTCGTGGTGGGCTGCTGGGATTCGTAGAGCGTCGCCATCTCGGTGCCCCTCAGCCTGCGGTGGACGCGACCGCGCCCGACTGGGTCGCGGCAGCGGCCCTCGTCTCGGCCGCGGCCTGCTGGATTGCCTTCACGATATTCACATAGCCGGTGCAGCGGCAGAAGTTGCCGCTGATCCCCTCGCGGATCTCGTCCTCGGTGGGATCCGGGTTCGTGCCCAGGAGCCAGGCCGCCTGCATGATCATGCCCGGTGTGCAGAACCCGCACTGCAGGCCGTGCTGATCCTGAAAGGCCCTCTGCACCGCG
>CAYXVP010000132.1:0-6316 GCA_964468305.1 uncultured Anaerolinea sp.
CGAACCGCACCAGCACCTGGTTGAGGACCACGTCGTTGAGGATCGTCACGCCGGGCGCGCCGCGCAGGCCGTCGGCCATGCGTCGCGCGATCCGGCAACAGCCATCGATCATGTCCGCCAGCCCGGACCGCCCGAGGGACTTGAGCGCCGCGTAGATCGCGAAGCCGCGGGCCCGCCGCGACGACTCCGGCACGAAGTTCATCGAATCGCGCTCGCCGCCCTCGGCGACGACGTAGTAGGAGGCCGCCAGGGCCATTGCGAGGTAGTGCGCCTCGGGATCCCGGCAGATCACGATCCCGGAGTCGTACGGCACGTTGAGCCACTTGTGGGCATCCGTCGTCCACGAGTCCGCTCCGGCGAGACCCGCAACGTGCCCAACGAGTCCCGGGACGGCCGCCGCCCACAGCCCGAACGCGCCGTCGACGTGGAGCCAGGCATTCGCCTTGGACCGGACGGCGTCGACGATGTCCGGCAAGGGATCGAAGGCGCCGGTGTTGACGTTGCCGGCCTGGGCGCAGACGAGGATGGGGCCGTCCAGGGTCGCGAGCGTCTCGCGAAGGGCGTCCGCGCGCAGCCTGCCCTGTCCATCGGCGGCGACTCGATGGACCCGCGCCCGGCCGAGCCCGAGCATCTGCAGCGAGGCGAAGATCGTGACGTGCGCCTCGTCGCCGACGACGACCTCGATCGCCGGCGCTCCGACGTAGCCGTCCTCCTCGAGATTCCAGCCGGCGCGCTCGAGGACCCGATGTCTTCCGGCGGCAAGTGCGGTGAACGTTGCCATCGTCGCGCCGGTCACGAACCCGACGCTCGAACCGGGCGGCAGTCCGAACACGTCCACGAGCCATCTCGCGGCGACCTCTTCGACAACCGCGGCGGCAGGCGAAGTGGCATACAGCCCGGAGTTCTGGTCCCACGCGCTCGTCAACCAGTCCGCGGCCAGCGCGGCCGGAACGTCGCCGCCGATCACGAAGCCGAAATACCGCGGACCGGCGGATCCGACGAGACCCGGCTCCGCATCCCGCGCCAGCGCCTCGATGACGCGGCCGGGGTCACTCGGACCGGCCGGCAACGGCCCACCGAGCGTCGCCCGCAGCGCCGCGAGATCAACCGGCTGCGCAACGAGCCGGTCCGGGAGGCGCTTCAGGAAGTCGCCCGCGAGCTCCGCGGTTCGCCGCAAGACTGCGTCTCGATCGGTCATCAGGCGAAGCCTACCGCGCCCACCGGGGACCACCGCGTGCGATCATCCGGGGTGCATGAGCGTCCTCTCCGACCGCGACATTCGCGCCGCCATCGAGGCCGGCGAGGTGGTCATCAGGCCCTACGACCCGAAGGACCTCCAGCCATCGTCCGTCGACCTGCACCTCGATCGCCGGTTCCGCGTCTTCCGCAACAACCGCTATCCGTACATCGACGTGCGCCACCCCCAGCCCGACCTCACCGAGCTCGTGACGATCGACGACGACGAGCCCTTCATCCTGCACCCGGGCGAGTTCGTCCTCGGCCAGACCCTCGAATGGACGGAGCTCCCGAATGACCTGGTCGCTCGACTCGAAGGTCGGTCGAGCCTCGGAAGACTGGGGCTCCTGATTCACTCGACAGCCGGATATGTCGACCCTGGCTGGAAGGGCAACCTGACCCTCGAGCTGTCGAACGTCGCCAACCTGCCGATCGCCCTCTACTACGGAATGAGCATTGGCCAGATCAGCTACTTCCGCATGACGAGTGCGGTCGAGCGTCCATACGGAAGCAAGGAGCTCGGTTCGAAGTACCAAGGCCAGTCGGAGCCAACTGCCTCGGCGTTCCATCGCGACTTCAACGGCGCGAACGGCAAGGGCGCAGCGGAGGCCGGGCCGCCGAAGGAGCGCTCGGCGCGCGACTGAGGTGGCGGTCAACGACGCCGTCGACTGGGCCACCGATCTCGGCGGCGGCACCCGCGTCGCCCTCGTCCAGGCGGGCACGTTCCGGAGCGACGCGGGGGCATTGTTCGGGCCCGTGCCGCGGATCCTGTGGGACCGCCTCGTCGCGGACGAGATCGACGCGGACCACCGGCTCTTGCAGGCGTTGAACTGCCTGCTCGTGGAGACGCCGGCGGGGCGAGTCCTGGTCGAGACCGGCATCGGCGAACGCGTCTCGGACAAGGTCCGCGACATGCGCAGGTACGAGGGCAAGTCGATCGTGGCAGCGATGCAGGCCTCCGGCTTCGAGCCAGGCTCCGTCGATGTCGTGGTCATGAGCCACCTCCACTTCGACCACGCCGGCGGGTTGCTCCGCGCCGACGGCTCGAAGGCGTTCCCCCGGGCCAGGATCGTGGCCCAGCGCGCCGAGTGGGACATCGCCCTCGACGCCAACTCGCGCATCGTCGCGTCGTACGACCAGCCGGAGCTCCGGCTCGTGCGAGAGTGGGGGAGCGCGGGCGCCGTTGACGGCGAGGTCGAGCTCATCCCCGGCGTCTCCGTGGTCCGGACGGGAGGTCACTCGAAGGGCCACCAGGCGGTCGTCGTCAGAGGCGCGAAGCGCACCCTCGCCTTCTTCGGCGACCTCGGCATGCGGCCGTGGAGCGCGAATCCTCGCTGGGTCACCGCCTTCGATGACTTCCCGCTGGACTCGGTCGAGGTGAAGGGTGAGCTGTTCGCCCGGGCCGCCGCGGACGCCTGGCTCATTGCCCTCAGTCATGAACCGTTGACCCCGGTCGGCCGCATCAGCCCGGATCGGGATCGCTACCGCTTCGACCCGATCTGACGCTCGGTCGAGACAGGCGTAGGCTCCCGGCCATGTTCCGGATGGCCGTCGGCCACAGCGACGACATCGACATCGATGCCGCCGTCGAGGCCGTGCTCGACGAATGCGACACCGCGCTCGACGGCGCCGTCCCACGTGCCGGGCTGCTCTATCTCGCCTGGGACGCCGACCACCAGGGGGTCGTCGACGCCATCTACCGCCGCCATCCCGGCATCGAGCTTGCCGGGGCTACGACGGCGGGCGAGCTGTCGTCCGTGCTCGGCCTCGCCGAGGACTCGGTCGGTCTCGCGCTGTTCGCCTCGGACGACGTCGAGGTGACCGCCGGGCTCGGCAGGAACCTCCGGGAGGACCCTGTGCGCTCGGCCCACGAGGCGGTCGAGGACGCGCGATCGCGAGCATCCTCGCCCGCGCGACTGTGCATCGTCCTGCCGACCGTCGGCGGCTACGAAGCCAACAGCGCGCTCTCCGGACTCCGCGACGCACTCGGCCCAGGAGTCCCCATTCTCGGCGGCGGCGCGTCCCCGGAGGACCCGGCAGCCCCGCCGCTCGCGACCGAGAGCCGCCAGGTCGTCGGCCACACGGTGGCGGAGGACGCCATCTCGATCCTCCTGTTCTCGGGCGAGCTCGACTTCTCCTTCGGCGTCGAGACGGGTTGGCGCGGCGTCGGCCCGCGGGGGGTGGTCACGAGGACGTCGGTGGATGGCGTCGAAGAGATCGACGGCCGCCCGGCGATCGAGTTCTACGAGCGCTATGTCGGCCTGGGCCAGCCGCCCCTGGGCAACCCGCTCGCCGTGTACGAAGAGCCGGGCTCGGAACGGTTCTACCTCCGGACGCCGACCAGCTCCGATCCCGACCGGGGCCTCGTCGGCTTTTTCGGCACGGTCCCGGAGGGGGCGACGGTCCAGATCACGACGGCGGGCACCGAGGAGATCTTCGACGGCACCCGGGCATCGGTCGCGGACGCACTGTCCAGGTATCCGGCCGGCAAGACGCCCGACGCCGCGCTGATCTTCTCGTGCGCGACGCGGCGGTTCCTGCTCGGGACGCGCGCAGGCCGCGAGGTCGAGCTCGTGCGGGACGCGCTCGGCGAGGCGGTGCCGATCGCCGGCTTCTACTGCCTCGGCGAGATCGCGCCGGCCTCGAGCGTCGATCGCACGCAGTTTCACAACGCCACGCTGGTGTCCGTGCTCCTCGGCTCGAGCTAGGCCCGTGTCGGCTTCCGAACCCGAGCCGGGTGCCGGGGCCACCGCGCCCGCGGACCTGGAGCGCGAGAACCGGATCCTCGCCCGCCGGCTCAACCGGATGGAGGCGAACGTCCGGCACCTGGAGCAGTTCGGCGACTCGAACGCGACGCTCCTGTCCCGCCTCCTCCAGGACCTGGAGGTGGAGAAGGCGCGCTCGCAGCAGCTCCTGTTGAACGTCCTGCCACAGCGGATCGTGGACCGGCTCAACGCCGGCGAATCGCGCATCGCCGATCGGCACGAGGACGTGACCGTGCTGTTCAGCGACTTCGTCGGGTTCACGGCCATCGCGGCGGCGCTCGCGCCGGCGATCCTGGTCGAGGAGCTCAACGAGCTCTTCCGCGCGTTCGACGCGATCTGCGACACGAACGGCGTCGAGAAGATCAAGACGGTCGGCGACGCCTACCTCGCCGTCGGCGGCCTGACCGGCTCCGGGTTCGATGGCGCCGTCGCTGTCGCCGAGACTGCGCTGGCCATGCTCGATGCGGTGGCGAGCCGAAAGGGTGCCCCGGCCGACTGGCAGATCCGGATCGGCATCAATACGGGCCCGATCGTGGCCGGCATCGTCGGCGCCTCGAAGTTCGCCTACGACGTCTGGGGCGACACGGTCAACGTGGCCAGCCGGTTGGAGTCGACGTCCGAGCCGGGTCGCATCCAGGTCCCTTCGGCGCTCTCAGCTCGCCTCGCCGAGCGGTTCGTGTTCGAGCGCCGCGGCGCGGTCGACCTGAAGGGCAAGGGCGCCGCCGAGACGTGCTTCCTAGTTGCGCGGCGCGGGCGCGGCTGAGGCGCCCGCCGGGAGGATCGCCTCGATCAGCTGCGCGGCCCGGGTCTCGCTGAGCGGCCCATTCACGACCTGGCGGAGGACGCCGTTCGGGTCGACGAAGAACTGAGTCGGCAGGGCAAAGACGTGGTACGTGTGGAAGATCGCCCCGGTCACGTCGGCGCCGATCGTGTAGTGGAGTCCGTAGCGCTGGGCATAGTCGCGGCCCGCCTGCGCGGTCTGCTGGACCTGGACCGCGACGATCACGAGCCCCCGGCCCCGGTACTTCTCGTCCATCGCCCTGATGGTCGGCGTCTCGAACTGGCAGGGCGGACACCACGACGCCCAGAAGTTGATCCAGACCGCCTTGCCGCGGAGGTCGGCGAGGCGGATGGGCGCGCCGTCGAGGTCGGTCAGCCCCACCTGGCCATCTGGCCCGGCGCCCTGCAGCTCCGGGGCGACGTCGCCGAGATGCAGGCCCGGCTCGGGCGAGCCGATGAGGAACGCCGATGGGTCCGGGACCGGGAGCCCGGGCTCGGTCGTGCCGAGGGGCACGGTGGCGAGGGTCAAGACGATCGCGGTGCCCATCACGACCAGGATCGCGAGCGTGACCTGACGCAGCGAGAACGGCCCGACTCCCCGGCGCCGGAACGTCGGGCGCAGGGCGGGCTTCGCTGCCGGGGGGTCCTCGTGGTCGATCGGTTCGATCGAATCCTCGCCGGTCATCGACTCAGATCTGGCTGTTGAACGGCACGTACTGGGGGAGAAGCGCCAGCCAGTCGAAGAGCATCGCGATCCCGATCAGCACGACGAGCGCGCCGCCGATCGCCGACACGAGCTGGCCGTGGCGGACGAGCGGCCGGATGAGCCCCGGGGCCCGATCGTAGACCGCCGCGATCAGGAGGAAGGGCACGCCCAGCCCGAGGGTGTACGCGATCAGGAGGATGGCTCCCTGGACGGTCGCATTACCCGCCGCGGCGAGAGTCAGGATCCCGCCGAGGATGACGCCGATGCATGGCGTCCAGCCGATCGCGAAGATGGCCCCGAGCCCGAACCACGCGGCCCAGCCGCCGCGGGCGCCGACGATCCGGCCACCGAGGCGATCGGCGAATCTCGCGCCCGTGCCATCACCATCCTGCAGCGCCATCGTGCCGGTGGCGTCGGCCACGGCACCCGCCGCCCCGGCCTCGAGTGGCCGCCAGGTCCGGTCGAGGGCCGGAATCCGGAGCACGCCGGCGAGATTCAGCCCGAGGACGACCAGCAGGACGCCGCCGGCCTGGCGGAGGATCGGCGGGGAGTCGAAACGTGGGCCGGCTGCGTACGTTGCCCGTACGCCCGAGGCTCGGAACACCCCCCCGAAGCCGACGACGTAGGCCAGCGCGTGGCTCACGGCGAGCCAGCGCGACGCCCTGCCGTCCGCACGACCCACCACGGCGACCGCGGAAAGCTGCCCGACGTAGGCCGGCACGAGCGGCAGGACGCACGGCGAGAGGAAGCTCAGCAGCCCTGCGCCGACGGCCACCGCGATGCTGAGGTCCACCAGCCCCGTGCGGCTCCGGCCCCGCTCCGGGGCCCC
>CAYXVP010000133.1:0-6306 GCA_964468305.1 uncultured Anaerolinea sp.
AGACGACGTCGGCGCCGATGCGCGGCCGAGTCCCGTGCTCGGCCGTCCGGACCGGGACGGTCGACGAGCCTTCGGGGAGCATCTCGCGCTGGGCGCGCTCGACCGCGGCGGCGTGCTCGCTGCCCGCCGCGGGCACGTGGCTCCGGCGCGCGCGGTCGCGCTTCGTCAGTGTCACGACTCGCCCTCGCTTCCTGTCACGTTGCCTCCCAGCGGTTCTCCTGCCCGGAGAAACTCAGAACCCCCGCCTTTCGGCGGGGGTTCGGTTTGGTCCTTGGTCTTCGATGATCGCTAGCTGCGATCGCCTCGCCGCGTCCCTCCGTGGTCCCGCCGATCCCCGGCGATGAGGCCCACAAGGCTCTCAATGCCGAGCAGGATCGACCGGATAAGGGAGAGGACGGGTACCTCGGCAGTCTCGATCGGCAGGTGCGCGCGGCGCCCGTCCGTGGTAACGATCACGGCGACGATGCGACGATCCGGCAGGTTCGAGATGCCCACGGTGCGCGCAGTCTACGGGCGCGATGGTTGAAAGCGCAACCGGACCTCTGCGGTTTGCCTTCCAACGAAGGTCCGGTTGCGTCATCGTGGTCGCCCACCTGCGGATCCGGCGCTGACGGAGGGACTCCAGTGACCTACTCGATCGTCGCCCGCGACGCCGCGACCGGCGACCTCGGGGTCGCCGTCCAGTCGAAGTTCTTCGCCGTCGGGGCGGTCGTGCCCTGGGTGCGGGCGGGCGTCGGCGCGATCGCGACCCAGTCCTTCGCGAACGTCGCCTACGGGCCGGACGGGCTGGCGCTGCTCGCGGGCGGTGCGTCGGCGCAGGAGGCGCTCGACCGGCTGGTTGCGGCGGATGAGCTGCGCGACCAGCGGCAGGCGGGGATCGTCGATTCGCACGGCCGCGGGGCCACGTACTCCGGCCGGCACTGCTTCGCGTGGGCCGGCGGGCGCACCGGGCCTGGCTGTGCCGCACAGGGCAACATCCTCGCCGGCCCCGGAGTGGTGGACGGCCTCGCCGACACGTTCGCCGCGGGGGGCCAGCCGTTCCCCGAGCTGCTCGTCGCGTGTCTCGCTGCGGCCGATGCCGCGGGCGGCGATCGGCGGGGCCGCGAGTCCGCCGCGCTGTACGTCGCTCGAGCAGGCGCCGGCTACGGCGGTGGCAACGACCGCTGGATGGACATCCGGGTCGACGACCACGACGACCCCATCGGCGAGCTCGGGCGATTGCTCGACCTGCAGCGGCTGTACCTCGATCGACCGGGACGCGAGGAACTCGTTCGTGTCGACGAGGTCACGGCAGGGGAGGTCCGGGGCCTGCTCGGTCAGCTCGGCGCCGGACCCGGCAGCGCCTTCTCGGCGGTGTACCAGCCCATGAACGCCATGGACCCCGAGGCCGCCGCGTCGGACCGGGCGGCGCGGCCGATGACCGGCGAGCCGGCGCCGCTGCCGTCGAGCTGGGATGGCGCCTGGCAGCAGGCGCTCGAGGACTGGATGGCCGTGGAGAACCTCGAGGAACGGATCGCCGCGCCGGGCTGGATCGATCCCCGCGTCCTGGACTTCCTGCGAGGACGAGCCGGCAAGCGATAGCCAGGCGCGAAAACGACTGAGGCCGTCGATCGCTCGACGGCCTCAGAGATGATCCATTGGCGCGCCCGAACGGGCGCGGAGGGATCAGTGCCAGCGCTGTCCGGCTGAGAGAACGAGCGCCGAGCTGGCCAGGGTCATGACGGCGATGATGAGGCGGAAGGCCTGCGCCTTGACGAGCTCCTTCATCACGACCACCGGATCCCTGCGCCGACCGTCAGCGCCATGCACGCGAGCAGCGCCACCGCGACGGTGAAGCGCTCCAGGATCGACTTCACTGCTGCTTCCCTTTCGAAGCTGTGGCGTCCGGTGGATCGGCGGCTGGGCCATCTCCGAGGAGACCCCTGGCTTTGCGTCCCCGCTTCACAACGGGTTTGCCCTGGACAATCCGTCGAACGAAGGTCAGATGACCTCGATCGGCACGCTACGGGACCATCGAGCCCCGGACCCATAGGCGTGTAGTACTGGTACTGACGGGCATTCGGGGGAGTTTCCGCGACGCACCGGTCGGGCCGGTGGGGATGGGGGCGGATCAGGCGGGCGGGGTGGCTGCGTCGGCTCGCGCGGGGGCCGGCAGGGCCCGGTCGGGATCGCGGCGCAGGGCCGCGGCGATGATGACCACGACGCCGATTCCGATGAGCATGTCGCCGACACTGAAGATGTTGGCGAAGGGCACCCCGGCGGGCAGCGCGAAGATGTCCGTGAGCGGCTCGAGCGCGGGGTGGTCGACGGCGGCACTGTTGGAGTAGATGGTCGGGTCGGTCTTGCCGAGGGCGGCCATGGCCGCCGCGCCCGCGGGCATGTAGCCACCATTGGCAACGATCGCTGCGAGGTTCGACAGCGCGCCCAGCGCAATCAGGGCCATCCCGGGGATGCGCACGTTGCGCAGGACGCCGGCAAAGACTGCCGCGGTCGAGGCGACGTAGATCGCAGGTCCAAGCTCGCCGACGCGCGAGGCGACCGCATCGGTGAAGAGGACCACCTGGACGAGCAACCCCCCGACGATGAGCCACGGCCAGCGGAACTGGAGTGCGGCGAGGCCGGCCGGCCGGCCACCGAGCAGGAGGCCGAGGACGATGCCCAGCGGGATCGCGTAGAGGATGAACATTTGTGCTCCGGGAGGCTACGCCGTCGAGGCCTTCACGAGGCGCGCCTGGGCCCGGACCGCCCGCGCGGCCGCGACGCGGCCGGGATGCCGCGCGGCGACGTAGGCCTCGAATCCGGCGGCGCTCGCCGGGCGGGCGAAGAAGTACCCCTGGCCGAACTCGCAGCCGAGCGTCCGCAGCCGCTCGAGCTGCCACGGCTCCTCGATCCCCTCGGCGACGATGGTCAGCCCGAGGGAGCGGCCGAGGGCGATGATGGCGCTGGCGAAAGCGCCGTCGTCGGAATCATCGGCGACGAACTCGCGGGCGATCTTGAGGATGTCGACCTTGAACCGGCGCAGGTACCCCAGCGAGGAGTAGCCCGTGCCGAAGTCGTCGACCGCGATCCGCAGGCCTCGGGCGCGCAGGGCATCGAGCCGGGCGATCGTGGTCGTCGTGTCGTGGAACATCGCGGTCTCGGTCATTTCCAGGACCAGCTGCTCCGGCCGGAGGCCACTGCTGCTGATGATCCGGTCGATGTCATCGAGGAAGGTCGGCTCGCGCAGCTGCGCGGCCGACAGGTTGACGGTGACGGTGAGGCCATGGGTCGGCCCGAGGTTTGTCCACTCGGCGACCTGACGGCACGCCTCCTCGAGCACCCAGCGGCCCAGGGTCAGGATGGCCCCGTTTTCCTCGGCCAGCGGGATGAACTCGTCGGGCGGGACCATGCCACGCGTCGGGTGGCTCCAGCGGACCAGGGCCTCGACGCCCTCGAGGGCGCCTGTCGCGAGCGCGACGATCGGCTGGTAGAAGACGGCGAGCTCGCCGCGGCCGAGGCTGCGCGAGAGCTCCGCGCTGAGGGCGTGGCGCTCGACGATGGCGGCGTGCATCGTCGGCTCGAAGACCGCCGCGCGGCCCTTGCCGTTGGCCTTGGCGATGTACATCGCGACGTCGGCGTTCCGCAGGACGTCATCGGCGCGGGCCATCTCGCCCTTGGCCGCGGCGAGCCCGATGCTGCCGCTGACCGTGATCTCCTGGCCCTCGATCGGGAACGGCAGGCGCAGGGACTCGATGATCCGGTTCGCGACCGAGATGGCGCGGCTCAGGTCGGACTGATCCTCGATCAGGATCGCGAACTCGTCGCCGCCAAGGCGCGCCGCGACGTCATCCGATCGCACGCAGCCTCGGACCCGGTCCGCGGCCGCCGCCAGCAGCCTGTCGCCCGCGGCGTGCCCCAGGGTGTCGTTGACCACCTTGAAGTCGTCGAGGTCGAGGAACAGCACGACCGGCACCCGGTCGCCCTTCGGGTGGGAGAGCCGCTCGTCCACCCGCTCGAGGAACAGGCTGCGGTTGCCGAGGTTGGTCAGGGGGTCGTGGTAGGCCTGGTAGCGGAGCTGCTCCTTGAGCCGCGACAGCTCTGCGAGCGACTGCTCCAGCTGCCCATTCTCGAGCGCGATGGCGGACTGGTTGGCCAGGGTCTCGAGGAGCTTCAGGTCCTCCGCCGTGAAGGAGGTTCCCTCGGTCAGGCGGTTGGCGATGACGATCGAGCCGATAAGCTGGGCCTCGCCTCGGAGCGGGCTGACCATTGCCTGGCGGATCGGGCCGAACGCCCGATGGGTCGGCAGGGGCAGGTACAGGAACGCGCGCTGCTCGTTGCGCACCCGCTGTTCGATGGCGTCGCGCTCCAGATCCACGACGGGCTCCATCACGACCGGCTCGGCGTCGTGGCGTGAGATCGTCCGGAGCGCCTCGTCGGTCGCCTTGCGCGGGTAGAGGATGATCTGCGCCCACTCGGCACGGAACATGTTGCGGGCGTGCTCGAGCAGGGCGACGAGGCTTGAGTCGAGCTCCGGCGAGTGCTGGAGGATGCGGCTGGACTGGTACAGCAGCTCGAGCCGTTCATGCTTCTCGCGCTCCGAGACGTAGGCGCCGTAGGCGACGAAGACCGTCGCCACCGGCACTGCCAGGAGGATCAGCGAGAGCGGGCTGACCAGGAAGAGCGACACCGCCAGGAGCGCGAGGCTGGTGTTCGCGATCGCGACCATGCCCCCGAACTGGAGCATCTCGGGCAGCTTCTCGTACTGCGGTGCTCCGCCCGAGATCGTGATCACGGTCGCCGTCGTCAGGGCGCCGACGATCGTCGCCGCCAGGGATGCCGCGAAGGCCGCCGCCCAATCGATCGGCTCGAGGGTGCTGTCGGCGGTGACGATGGCGTGGAAGACCGCCAGCGACACGACGCCGGTCAGGGCGAAGTTGGCGAGGTTGAACGCGAGCTTCGCCGGCGCCTGGCGCTCGGCGACGATGAGGGCCACGGCCGCACCGCTGATGAGCGCCACCAGGTACTCGAGCGGCGAGAGGAAGAACAGCCCGATGACCGCCGGGAACTCGGACAGCGAGAAGGAGTGCGTCTCGCGTCGGAAGTGAACGGAGACGACCTTCATCTCGGCGATGGCGAACCCCGCCGCGAGCAACGGCCACGGCAGCGGCACGGCCGCGAAGGGCGCACTGCGATCGCGGAGGGCAAAGCCGTAGATCGCGGCTGCGGCTGCCGTTAGCAGCAGGACGAACAGCAGGATCCGATGGGCGGCGGGCATGCGCGTACCGGCGCCAACGAGGCGCTGCCGCGCACGCACGGCGATCGCCGGCAGGCGTCCGCGAACGCCTTCAGCTGCCATGCCTAGGGATCCCTTCGCAACGGCGCGTACTCCAGCGGGGCGGCCCTCGGCGCTTCTTCCCGCGTGTGGTCCACTCGGGTGCAGTTGGTTGTACTTCCGGCTGGCGTACGAGAGCGCCATCCTCTCGTCCCGGTGGTCATAGTCCGTTCGGCGGCGGCCGGTTGGCCGCGGCGAGCCACCCGGCGCGGTTCGGGCAGAATGTGCGGCCATGGCCGGACAGCGCACCCTCGTCGACAAGATCTGGGACGACCACGTCGTCATGGAGGCGCACGACGCGCCGAGCGTGCTCGCTATCGACCTGCACCTCGTGCACGAGGTGACCAGCCCCCAGGCTTTCACGGGGCTGCGCCGCCGCGGCATCGGGGTCCGCCATCCCGAGCGGACCGTGGCCACTGCCGACCACTCCGTGCCGACCACGCCACGCAGCCTGCCGATCATCGACGAGCTCGCCGCGGCCCAGGTGGCCCAGCTCGAAACGAACTGCCGCGAGTTCGGCATCCCGCTCCATGGCCTCGGCTCGCCGAGCCAGGGCATCGTCCACGTGATCGGACCGGAGCTCGGCCTGACCCAGACGCGCCTTGCGATCGTCTGCGGGGATTCGCACACCTCGACCCACGGGGCATTCGGCCCGCTCGCCTTCGGGATCGGCACGTCCGAGGGCCAGCTGGTCTGGGCGCCTCAGTGCCCCCTGCAGCCCCCGACCAGGGCGTATGAGGTTCGGATCGACGGCCGCCTCGCGCCGGGGGTAAGCGCCAAGGACGTGATCCTGGCCCTGCTCGCCCGGATCGGCATCGGTGGCGGGACGGGCCATGTCTTCGAGTACCGGGGCTCGGCGATCGAGGCCCTGTCCATGGAGCAGCGGATGACGATCTGCAACATGTCGATCGAGGGCGGAGCCCGGGCCGGCCTCATCGCGCCCGACGCCACCACGTTCGTCACCTACTGGAGCGGGACGATCGTCGGCAGCCTCG
>CAYXVP010000134.1:0-1507 GCA_964468305.1 uncultured Anaerolinea sp.
CGCGGCCGGCCGCGGAGAGCCTGCAGGGCCTCGAGGACGTGATCCGCTACGAGGGCGCCCACACCGTCGCGGCGGTCTTCCTGGAGACCGTGGTCGGGACGAACGGCATCCTCATCCCGCCCGACGGCTACCTCGAGGGCGTCCGCGACATCTGCACCAGGAACAACATCCTCATGGTCTGCGACGAGGTCATGGCCGGCTTCGGCCGGACCGGGCGCTGGTTCGGTGTCGACAACTGGGGTGTCGTGCCGGACCTCATGACCATGGCCAAGGGCCTGACGAGCTCGTATCTGCCGCTCGGCGCGGTCGCCATGCGCCACGAGATCGCCGAGGCCTTCGAGACGAAGATGTTCTACGGCGGCCTCACCTACTCGTCGCACCCGGTGAGCCTCGCCGCCGCCCTCGCGACGATCCGCGTCTACGAAGAGGACGACCTCATCGGCAACGCGCGCCGGCTGGGGCCGATGATGCAGGCCCACCACGACCGCCTGGCGGCGAAGCACCCATCGGTCGGAGCGACGCGGAACATCGGGCTGTTCGGGATCATGGACCTCGTCCGCAGCCGCGACCCGTGGACGCCGCTCACGCCCTACAACGGGACGTCCGACGAGATGAAGGCGATCCAGAGGTTCTTCCGCGAGAACGGCCTGTACACCTTCACCCCGAACAACTCGATCCACACCAACCCGCCGCTGTGCGTCACCGAGGATCAGCTCGCCGAGGGCTTCGAGGTCATCGACCGTGCCCTCGACCTCGCCGACCAGGCCGTAACCTAGGCGTCGCGCTCGAGGCCTGATGCAGCCGCGGTCGCCGATCCGGGCCGTGGTCCGCGGGATCCTGCTCGCCCTCCTCTTCCTGGCCGTCCTCGTCGCCGTCTGGGAGGGTGCCAAGGCGCTGGGCGGCGATCCCTGGCGCTTCCGCGACGCGGCCGGCAACGAGACCGTCTACACGCCGCCGTTCAAGTGGTCGATCGTCGACGACCTGTCGCTGCCGCACGTATGGAAGGTGTGGGAAGCGCTGAACGCGCCGGTCCAGCGGCAGCAGGAGCAGAGCCTCGCGGCCTACCTGGTCGGTGCGGCGCTGTATACCGGGCGCGAGGCGGTCCTCGGCTTCCTGTTCGGCGGGCTGATCGGGCTCGCGCTCGCGGCGATCTTCGTCCACTCGCGACTCGCCGAGCGAGCGTTCATGCCCTACATCGTCGCCAGTCAGACGATCCCGATCCTGGCGCTCGCGCCGCTCATCTGCCTCGCGTTCGGGAACGGCCTGGTGGGGATCGTCATCGTCGCGTCCTACCTGACGTTCTTCCCGGTCACCATCGCCGAGCTGCGCGGGCTGACCTCCCCCGACCCGCGTGCCCTCGAGCTTATGCGCAGCTGTTCCGCCTCGCGCTGGACGATCTTCTGGAAGCTGCGTAGTCCCGCGTCGCTGCCGTACCTGTTCGCCGCGCTGAAAATCCCGGCCCCTGCAACCCTCCACCGGCCCATCGTAGCAGCGCGACATCCCGGTG
>CAYXVP010000134.1:1517-6299 GCA_964468305.1 uncultured Anaerolinea sp.
GGTTTTCGGCGGGGCTGTCTGCCGCGGCGGGGCTCGGGCGGACGTCCTTCGTCGCCGTCCGGTTCATCGGGCTGTTCACGCTCCGCGGCCGGCCGACCGCAGCGGTCGGGTGACGCACCTATGAGCGACCAGACCAGACCGAACGTCGTCTCGATCACGAGCGTGAGCAAGGTCTTCGACTCGGCCGGCGGCCGCACCACGGCGCTCGAGAACATCAGCCTGTCGATCGCCCCGGGTGAGTTCGTCTCGCTGATCGGCCCGTCCGGGTGC
This sequence comes from uncultured Anaerolinea sp., assembly GCA_964468305.1. Lineage (GTDB taxonomy): Bacteria > Chloroflexota > Limnocylindria > Limnocylindrales > CSP1-4 > UBA5189. The sequence continues at coordinate 1,788 of CAYXVP010000134.1, forward strand.
GGAAAGTCGACCCTGCTGCGCCTAATCGGTGACTTGACCGCGCCGTCGTCGGGCACCGTCACGATCAATGGCAAGCCGGCCCGGAGAGCGCGGATGGACCGCGACTACGGGATCGTCTTCCAGGCGCCGGTGCTGTTCGACTGGCGAACCGTCCAGGCCAACGTCGCGCTGCCGCTCGAGGTCAAGGGAATGCCCACGGCCGAGCGCGATGCACGCGTCAGGGCAATGCTCGAGCTGGTCGAGCTGAAGGACTTCGCCCGGCATCATCCGTACCAGCTGTCGGGCGGCATGCAGCAGCGGGTCGCGATCGCCCGCGCGCTGTCCATCGAGCCGTCGATCCTGTTGATGGACGAGCCCTTCGGCGCTCTCGACGAGATGACCCGCGAGCGCCTCAACACCGAGGTCCAGCGGATCTGGCAGCAGACCGGAACGACCATCGTCTTCGTCACCCACTCGATCCCCGAGGCCGTGTTCCTGTCGTCGAAGGTCGTGGTGATGTCCCCGCGGCCCGGCCGAATCATCCGGGTCATCGACATCGACCTGCCCCGACCACGAACGGACGACACCCGCGAATCCGCGCGCTACTTCTCCCTGATCACCGAGGTCCGCGAGACCCTCCGCGGGCGCCGCGCGGATGGCGCCGGCGGCGCGCCTCCGGTCGCGTCTGCGGAGCGGACACTGGCCGAGGGGGCCGTCGGGTGAACGGCGGCTGGGCTCGCCGGCTCCGCGAGTTCGCCCCGGCGATCGTGGTCTTCGTCGGCGTTCTCGCCGTGCTCGAGCTGATCGGCGCCCTGCGCCTGGTCCAGTCGTTCATCATTCCCCGTCCGTCGGCCGTGGTTGCAGCGTTCGGGGAGGAGTTGCCGCGGCTCCAGAGAAGCGCGGTGAACACCCTCTACGAGGCGCTCGGCGGGCTGGTGCTCGGTGTCAGCGCAGGGACGCTCACGGCATTCGCGATCGCCCGGTGGAGGCGTGTGCGGGAAGCGGTCCTGCCGATCGCGGTCGGAGCGAGCGCAATCCCGATCATCGCCGCGGCACCCATCATGTCGAACTGGTTTGGGATCCTGAACCCGTTCGCGAAGATGGCGATCGTTATCCTGCTGACGTTCTTTCCGATGGTGATCAACGTCGCCCGCGGTCTGAGCCAGGTCGACGACTCCGCGGTCGAGCTGATGCGCGCCTCGGCCGCCTCGGACGGTCAGGTTCTGCGCAAGCTCCGGATTCCGAACGCGCTGCCGTATTTCTTCACCGGCTTGAAGATCGCGACGACGCTGTCGCTCATCGGCGCGGTCGTCGCCGAGTACTTCGGCGGCTCGGACGACGTCCTCGGCCGGGTGATCGTCCAGAGCTCGAGCGCCCTGCGCTTCGATATCACGTGGGCGGCGATCGCGATCACCGCGGTGTCCGGGATCGTGATGTACCTGCTGGTGCTGGGCGTCGAACGGCTGGTGATCCCATGGCACGCTTCCCAGCGGATCAGCGAGACGTAAACTCTCGGCGCGAAGAGGGAAACCGGCCGCCCGGCCGGGGCAGAGGAGGAGCCGCATGTTTCGTTCACACGCGCGCTGGCTGGGCGCGCTCGTCGTCGCCGGCCTCATCACGGCGGGGTGTTCGACCGCGCCGGGCGCCGCCACGAGCGGCGCCGCGACCAAGGTCAAGCTGCAGCTGCAGTGGGTCCCGCAGGCCCAGTTCGCGGGCGAGATCGCCGCGAAGCAGGAGGGCTACTACGCGGCCGAGGGCCTCGACGTGACCTTCCTCGACGGCGGGCCCAACGTCGCGAACATCACAGTGGGCTGCGCGAAGGACGGCCCCGAGTTCACCCTCGGCTGGGTACCCAAGGCGCTCGTCGCGGTCGAGGCCAACGGCGGCGCCGATTGCGACCTGGTGAGCATCGCTCAGATCTTCCAGCGCTCCGGGACGCGCTCGGTGTCGTGGGTGGCCAGCAACATCACCAAGCCCGAGAACTTCAAGGGCAAGAAGGTCGGCGTCTGGGACTTCGGCAACGAGTACGAGGTCACGGCCGGCGCCAAGAAGGCCGGCCTCACCGTGGGCACGGACTACACCCGGGTCATCCAGGCCTTCGACATGTCGGCGCTCCTCAAGAAGGACATCGACGTCGCCGAGGCGATGACCTACAACGAGTACGCCCAGGTCCTCGAGGCCAAGAACCCGGCCAGCGGCCAGCTCTATAAGCCCGAGGACCTCAACGTCATCGACTGGAACCAGGTCGGGACGGCGATGCTCCAGGACGCGGTCTTCGCGCGCAAGGCCTGGCTCGCCCAGGCGGGCAACGCCGACATCGCAACCAAGTTCCTGCGGGCGACGTTCAAGGGCTGGATCTTCTGCCGTGACAACGCCGCCAAGTGTGTCGACTACGTCCTCGCTGCCGGGACCACCCTCGGCAAGGGTCATCAGGCGTGGCAGATGAACGAGGTCAACCCGCTCATCTGGCCGTCCCCGGACGGCATCGGTATCACCAACCAGGCCGCCTGGGACCAGACGATCCAGATCTCGTTGGACTTCGGGGTCCTGAAGGCAGCGCCCGCCTCGGGTGCGTTCCGCAACGACCTCGCCCAGGCTGCCCTCGCGGGCATCACCGGCGACACGAAGGGCACAGGCTTCCAGAAGGGCACGGTCACCGTGACCGAGGGCGGCAACTAGGTCGCCCGCTCCCGACGCGCACAGCCTCGAGGCCGGCCCGACGGGCCGGCCTCGTCGATTTCGCGACCCGCGCGCATCAGCCGCCGACCTAGCCCCCGAGGCCACCCCGGAAGAGGAGCCAGCCCGCCACTGCGCCGGCGCCGACCACGGCCGGCGTCGCCCACCTCGAGCGCCAACCGAAAAGGACGGCGAGGCCGGCCGCGAAGATCACGGCGCCGACCACGAGGGACGGCAGGCGCCCGGCCACGTTCGCGCCGAGCTGGATCGCGGTCACGGCGATGATCCCGACCACCCCGGCAGCCACGCCCTCCAGGGCGCGATGCAGCGGCGCCCACTCCACGAGCAACTCAAGCCGATCACCGAACAGGAGCGCGAACGAGAATGCGGGCAGAAAGATCCCGAGGGTGATCGCGACCCCGCCGGCCAGCCCGCCGGCGACGAAGCCGACGAACGTGGCGAAGATGATCAGCGGGGCCGGGAGGATCCCGCCGAGGGCCAGGCCGTCGAGGAACTGGCCATCGGTGAGCCAGCCACTGCCCACGGCGTCGTGGCGGACGAACGGAATCGCGGTGTACGCCCCGCCGAAGGTCAGGAGGCCCGCCCGCAGACCGCTCCCGAACAGCGCGGCCGGATCCGCCGGCGACGCGACGCGCAGCACCTCGGGCAGCTGCCCGCTCTCAGGCGCGCCGATCACGGTCACTGCGGCGAAGACCGTCAGCGTGAGCAGCGCGGCCAGAACTGCCGCGGCGGGCATGGAGCTGCGGCGGTGATCGCCGCCAAGGGGAGCCAACGCGGAGAACGCGGCCGACAGCGGCAGCACGATCCAGAACGTGATCCCGGCGAGCGTCGCAAGGCCGGCGACGATGGCGATCGCCCAGGTCCAGCCATCGACCAGGATGTGCCGGCCGATGCGCGGGACCGCCCGCGTGACCAGGGCAACAACGGCGACCTGCGCCCCAAGCAGCGCGGCGGCCACGGCGGCCTGGGTCAGGTCTACACGCAGGTACAGCCAGGACAACAGCAGCATGAGGACGAAGCCGGGCAGCATGAACCCGAGCCCGGCGAGCAGGGCCCCCAGCCGGCCGCCTCGAACGAGGCCCATGTGAACCGCCAGCTCGTGGGCCTCCGGACCCGGCAGGACCTGGTACACGGCGAGCAGGCGGTTGAATCGCTCGCCGGTCACCCACTGCTCCTCCTCGACCAGCTCGTGGCGGAGCATCGCGATCTGGGCGACCGGCCCGCCGAAGGCGAACAGCCCGAAGCGCAGGAACCGGCCGAAGATGGCGATGCGGTCGTGTACCGGCGTGGCCACCGCCGCCATCAGCCGGTGCCCTGCAGCGCCGCCGACAGGCCGCTGATGGTCAGGCCGATGAGCGACCGGATCACCGGCAGCGTCGGGTTCGCCGGGTCGGCGGCCTGGCGCTCGCGCAGCGTCCGCAGGAGCTCCAGCTGGACGACGGACAGGGTGTCGACATAGGGCGCGCGGAGGGCAGTGGAGCGGCGGACCGCCTCCGCCTCGGCGCGCTCGCCGGCCGCGGCGCGGGCCGGCGAGGGCAGGCGATCCAGCTCGCGGCGGGTGCGCTCGAACTCGGTCTCGATCGCGGCCCAGCGCTGGGCATCCCCCGGCTCGGTCGCGAGACCGGCGTAGCCCCTTGCGAGCGCGATATCCGCGCGCCCGAGCGCAAGCCGGGCGTGATCGACGAGCGAGCGGAAGAACGGCCATTGCTCGTACAGCCGGTTCAGGCGCCCACCGGCGTTGCGGTCGCCCGTGGCCCGGAACGCTTCAAGGGCCGTGCCGAGCCCGAACCATGCCAGCAGCCCACTCGAGGCGGTGTCAGCCGTGAGCAGACATGG
>CAYXVP010000135.1:0-6124 GCA_964468305.1 uncultured Anaerolinea sp.
TTGCCGTCTTCCTCGGTGTCGCCCCGTTCTCGACCGGCTGGACGTTCCTGTTCTTCCTCGTCTACCTCGGCCTGCTCGTGGGTGGCGGGAGCTACATCCTGACCCGCCTCGGCCTGTCCGACCTCGAGGCGGGCTACGCGGTGAGCCAGCTCAGCGGGCACGTTGGCGACCGATTGCGCGTGACCTACACGCTGCGCAACACCAGCCGGATCCCCAAGCCCTGGCTGGAGGTCCACAACCCGACGTCGCTGCCCGCGGGCCTGCCGGGCCGGGCGATCTCGCTGGGCGGCCGGACGGAACGGTCCTGGCTGATCCGCACGCCGCTGACCCGACGCGGCCACTTCCGCATCGAACCGCTCCAGTTCCGGACGGGCGATCCCTTCGGGTTCTACGAATCCTCCGCGTCCGTCGGGTCGGGCATCAACGTCACGGTGTACCCCCGCCTCGAGCCGATCCCATTGTGGAGACTGCCGGCGGCGAATCTCGACGGCAGCCACGCGATGCGCGAGCGCACCCTTCAGGCGACGCCGCTGGCGACGACGGTCCGCCCCTGGGCCCCGGGCGACGCGTTCAACCGGATCCACTGGAAGTCGACCGCGCGCCACGGCGACATCCAGGTCAAGGAGTTCGACCTCGAGCAGACCGCCGACTGCTGGATCGTGCTCGACCTCGAGCGGGCGGTGCAGCGTGGCTCCGGCGACGAGTCGACCGTCGAGGTCGCCGTGCGTACGGCGGCGGCCGTCGCCGACAAGGCCCTCGTCGAGAACCGGGCCGTGGGCATGACCGTCAACGCGCACCGACTCGCGCAGCTCCAGCCGGACCGCGGCGGGCGGCAGCACCTCAAGGTCATGCAGCTGCTCGCGGCGGTCGAGGGCGACGGCTCGACGCCGATCGCCGAAGCGCTTACGTCCAGCGTGCCTCGCATCCGGCGCGGCATGACCGCGGTCGTCGTCACGGCCTCGCTGCATCGCGACTGGGTGAAGCCGCTCGCCGCGCTGCGCTCGCGCGGCGTCGCCTGCGTGGTCATCGCCCTCGACGTTCCCGCGTTCGAGCGGCGCATCGAGGAGGAAGCCAGGCGCCAGGCCGGCGTGCCGCCCGTCGAGGAGCCACTGCCGCAGCCGTCGTCGACCGCCCAGGAGTGGCGCGCCCTCCGCCACGCGCTGGCCGAGTTCGACATCAGCGTCTATCGCGTCGGCCCGGCGGTGCCGCTCGCAGAGGCCCTCGCCGGATGAGCGCGGGCGTCCTGGCGGCCGGCACGAGGCCGGCGCAGCCCTCGCGGTCCCTGCCGCTCCGACCGGCGGAAGGCTGGCTCACGCTGTTCGCGACGGTGATGATGGTCATGGTCCTGGGCGGTTCGCTGCAGGACTCCGCGTGGACGCCGGATACGCGCAACCCGGACGCCAACTTCCTGCCCTGGGTCGGCCTCATCGGCGTCGCGTGGGGCGTTCTCGGCGCGAAGGTCGGTTGGGGCCGCTGGCGGACCCACATGATCGGCGCGCTCATCGCCGGGATCGTCCTGCCGCTGATCGCCGGCGGGATCGCGCTGGGGCCGGACGCCCATGTCGGCTGGGATCCGCACGGCCTCGCCGAGCGGCTCGTCGCGATGCTCAACGTCGCCCAAGGCGTGTGGACCGATCTCGTCGTCATCGGCAAGTCGCAGACGAGCCAGATCGTCCATTACCACCTGGCCTTCGGCGCGATCGTGTGGGGCGCCGGCATCCTCGCGGGCTTCACCGTCTTCGGCCACCGCCGTCCGCTCGATGCGGTCGTGGTCGTGGGCCTCGCCATCGTCGCGAACATGGCGGTGACCGCGCACTCACAGCTCTCCCTCATGGTGCTGTTCAGCGCGGCGGCGCTGCTGCTCCTCGTCCGGACCCACGTCTTCGACGAAGAGCTGATCTGGGCCCGCCGCAAGATCGGCGACCCGGGCACCGTGGGCCAGCTGTACCTGCGCGGCGGCGCCGCGTTCGTCACGGCGGCCATCGTGGGCTCGGTCGTCCTGACCGCGGCGGCGTCGTCCGCGCCGCTGCAGGGCGTCTGGGCCGACATGTCCGACCGCCTGCAGGGGATTCAGCAGTTTCTCCTCCAAATCGGGCCGCCCGGCGGCGACCCGCGCCCGATGGGCATCGTCGGCTTCGGCCGGAGCGCGCCGACAGGCGGGCTGTGGCGACCGAACGATGTCGTCGCCTTCCGCGCCCAGCTGCCGCCCCAGGAGACCGCGAAGGTCAAGTGGCGGGCCGGGACGTATGCCGAGTACACTCGCTTCGGCTGGACGTGGGGCGGGCCGGAGACCACCGACGACGTCGCATCGGGCGACCGGCAGCCGCAGCCGGTCGGCGAGGTCGGGAGCTCGATCGGCCGCCGCGACTTCCAAGCGCGGATCATGCCCGACGTCTTCCGGTCGGCGACCATCATCGCCCCGAACGAGCTCGTGTCCGTCGATCGGACGTCCAAGGCGATCGGCGTCGGCGGGGGTGGCTACTTCACCTCCGTCGAGTCGAGCGACTCCCTGAACACGTACAACATCAAGGCGATGGTTCCGGTCCTGGCGGACGTCCAGGGCGGCATCACCGAGGCCCGGCTGCGCCAGGCCGGCACCGCCTACCCGCCCGAGCTGAAGGGCATCTACACGTCTCTGCCCAACGACTCCATGGGCCCCGAATCGACGAAGCTCCTGAACGCCATCAAGGCGAGCGTGCCGCGGATCGACGGGGTTGACCCGAGCAACCCGTACGACCTGGCCCGGACGATGGAGGGCTATCTCTCCAGCCCGGCGCACTTCACGTACAACCCCGACGTCCGTGACGCGATGCGGGCGCAATGCACCGGCGACGTCTCCTCGGTCGAGTGCTTCGCGATCATGAAGCAGGGCTATTGCGAGTTCTATGCCAGCGCGATGACCGTGATGCTCCGCAAGTCGGGCGTCCCTGCTCGCATCGCCTATGGCTTCCTGCCCGGCAAGCGCGGCACCGACAACCTCGAGGTCGTGAGGGGCTCCCTGCAGCACTGGTGGGTCGAGGTCTACTTCCCGAACTCCGGCTGGGTCGAGTTCGACCCGACGGGCTCGGTCGGCCAGCCACAGGCCATTCCGTCCGGCTCGGTTGGGCCACCGACGCCGGGGCCGACCGGCATCGCGCCGACGTTCCCTGGCGAGCGCACGAGCGACAGCACGGCGATCGGCGGCGGCCGCACCAACCCGGGCGGCGGGGCCGGCCCATTCATCGCCATCGCGGTGATCCTCGCCATCGGCGTGCTGGCGCTCGCCTACGCCGCGATCCGGCGGACCCCGCGCAAGCCCATGAATCCAGACACGGCGTGGGGCTCGCTGGCGAGGCTCGCCGCGCGCCTCGGCATCGGGCCGCGACCGTCGCAGACCGTCTACGAGTACGCCGGTGCCCTTGGCGACGAGGTGCCGGCGGTACGGGTCGAGGTGACCACCCTCGCCCGCGCCAAGGTCGAGGTGGCCTACGGCAAGCGGGATCTCGAGATCGACCGACTGCAGCGCATCGCCGAGGCGTACCACCGACTCCGGCTCGCGCTCTTCGGGTTGATTCTGCGGCGCGGCCTGCGCCGCCGGCGCCGCTGACCTACAGCGCTCCTGTCCGGCGGCGGGCGTCCGCCGCCAGCCGATCGGCCTCTGTTTCGAGGCTCGACAGGTGGTCGGTGGCGTTGTGGAGCCGGAGTCGCGGGCGGCCGTTGCGAATCTCGACGATGGTGATGCCGCACAGTGCGAACGGCAGGATCCAGAAGCGCGCGAGCGGCAGGTCGAGGAGTGCCAGGAGGGCGACCTTGAACACGCCGTCGTGGCCGACCACGACCGACCAGGGCTCGTCGGACGGCAGATCGCCGTAGCCGAGGACCTGCGATCCGCCGGCCGTGGCCGGAGGCGCCGCGGCGGCGAGCTCATCAAGGACAGCGCGGAGGGCGACGCGCACCCGCGCGTCCACCTCGGGGATCGACTCACCGGCCGGCGCCCAGGCAACCAGGGGGTCGCGCCGCCATTCCTCGAGCAACGGGCCCCAGCGCGCCACGACCTCGGCCCCGGGCAGCCCTTCCCAGTCGCCCTGACCGATCTCGACGAAGCCGGCGTCTGGCCGCAGCGGGATCGGCACCTCGACCGCATCGAGGCCGCGGCCGCCGCTGACCGCGCGAGCGATCAGCTCGGCCGTCGTCCTGGCCCGGCCGAGCGGAGAGTGGACGACGCTCCGCGGCGGGCCCGACGGGAGCGGCAACGCTGGCCGGCGCGTCCGCCGGGCGATCCGACGCGCCGTCAGCAGCGCCTGGCGCCGGCCCAGCTCGGAGAGTGGCGAGTCGCCCTGGCCCTGGAACCGGCCTTCCCGGACCCACTCGGACTCACCGTGCCGAACGAACACGAGGGCGGCGTTGAGGCCCGCTGGAATGATCGTTGGGGTCGGCTCGGCCGGTCCGGGCTCGAGGCGCTCCCCGGTCACGAGGCGGCGACGCGGTCCGGGCGCCTCACCGGTGGTTGCCGAGGCGGATCGTCCAGAGCTCGAGGACGCCCTCGTCGGCGCGAATCGCCGCTTCCAGGTCGGGGCTGACGTCCTCGTCGACCGAGACGATCATCAGCGCGTCCGCGCGCGGGGCCGTGCGCGCGACGTGCATCGAGCTGATGTTCACGTCGTTCCGGCCGAGCAGCTGTCCGAGCCTGCCGATGGTGCCCGGCCGATCCTGGTGGCGGGTGATGAGCAGCCGGTCCTCTGCGGCCATGTCCAGCCGGTAGGCGTTCAGCCGCACGATGCGCATCTCGCCACCGGCGAGAGTGCCACCGACGGCGACCTCGCCCGCACGACTCGACCCGGAGGCGGACGCCCGCAGTGTGACGGCGGCGCTGAAGCCGCCGGCGTCGAGCGTCTTCCGCTCGACGACCGAGATCCCGCGGGCCCTCGCGAGGAGGGCGGCGTTCACCAGGTTCACCCGCTCGGTCGTCGTGGTCTCGAGCAGCCCTCGAAGCGCGGCGGCTGTGACGGGCCCGGATTCGGTGCGCGCGAGCTCACCCGCGAGCTCGACGGTGAGCGTGCCGACGCCGCCCCGCGCGAACTGGGCGAGGAACCTCCCGAGGGTCTCTGCCAACGGCAGGTATGGCCCGATGGTCTGCTCCGCCTCGGCGCTGAGCAGCGGCGCGTTTACCGCGTACTGCGCCGGCCGGCCGTCGAGGACGTCGAGGACCTGCTCCGCGATCTCCTCGGCGACGGCCACCTGGGCTTCGACGGTCGACGCGCCGAGGTGCGGTGTGAGGACCGTGTTCGGGGCGCCGAGCAGCGGCGAGCCATCCGGCGGCTCGTTCTCGAAGACGTCGATGCCGGCGCCGCCGAGGCGGCCCTCACGCAGCGCCGCGGCCAGCGCGGCCTCGTCGACGATCCCGCCGCGCGCGACGTTGAGCACGAACGCGCCGGGCTTCATCCGGGCGATCGCCTTCGCGTCGATCAGGCGCGTGGTCGCCCGCGTGAGCGGCACGTGGACCGTGATCGCATCCGCCCGTTCGAGGAGGGTTTCGAGCGGCACGAGGTCCACGCCCCGGAGCGACGCCTGCTCACCGGTCACGAACGGATCGCTGCCGATCAGCGTCATCCCGAACCCGCGGGCCCTTTCTGCGACGGCCATCCCGATCTTGCCAAGCCCGACGATCCCGACCGTTCGGCCCCGGAGCTGGACGCCCTGCAGCTTCGCCCGCGACCACTCCCCGCGGCGGAGGGACGCGTCCGCCGCGGGCACGTTCCGGGCCAGCGCCAGGAGCAGCGCCAGCGTGTGCTCGGCGGCGGCGATCGTGTTCCCGGTCGGCGCGTTGACGACGGTGATCCCCGCGCGCGTCGCAGCGTCGAGGTCGACGTTGTCGACGCCGACGCCTGCTCGCCCGATGACCTGCAGCCTCCTCCCCGCGGCGATGAGCCGGGCGTCGACGTCGACGCCGCTGCGCACGATCAGCGCGTCGTAGTCGCCGACGATCGAGCGGAGCTGCTCCGCAGGCAACCCGGTCCGGACGTCGACCTGGTGGCGAGCCTCGAGCGCCGCGACGCCCTCCGGGGCGATCGCCTCGGCGACGAGGATCCGGAACGTCCCGGGTCCGCCCGCCGGCGCGGTCCTGCTGGGCGCGGGAGCGGAGACC
>CAYXVP010000136.1:0-6103 GCA_964468305.1 uncultured Anaerolinea sp.
GGGCGGCGCTGAGACGTGGTCAAGGAGTGCCTCGTTGCAATCGGTTGGGGATCGGCGAGGAAGTCTGCCAGATCACGGCTGGTCGAGCCATGCAACGGCGGCTGGCGCGCGCAGGCCTCGGAACAGGAGCGCGGCGAGCGCGGCCACGGACAGCGCGCCGATGACCTGGCCCCAGACGAGCGCGAGCGGGATCGCGGGCAGCGCCAGGGTCGCCAGGCCGAGGGCGAGGCCGCGGGCGGCCGCCTTGCGTTGAAGGACCACGGTGATCGTGAAGATCGTGTAGGCGAGGAGGGCCATGACGACGAGGCCGAGCGGCGTCACCGGCACGTTCGTTGCCTGATCGACAACGAACCCGAGGCTGAGGCCAACGGCGCCGAGAATCGTCACCGCGTAGAGGAGGAACAGCGCCACCCCCCAAGGCATCCGTCTCGCCGATCCCATCTCAGCGAGCAATTGTGCCGGGGGTCCGGGCCTTGACGCTCCGGCAGCCCGCCGCTACGGTGTGTAAACCGGTTTAGTTGACGCCATCCGGATGGGGCATCGGGGAGCAGAGGATGGGCTTGGAGCGTCGCCAGGGCCGGCCCAGGATCGACGACGTTGCGCGCGCCGCCGGCGTCTCGAAGACCGCGGTCTCGTTCGCGTTCAACAGCCCGGAACGCCTCGCCGTCGAGACGGCGCTCCGCATCCGCGAAGTCGCGGAGAACCTGGGCTACCGCCCGGACCCGATCGCCCGGCTTCTGAGCCAGGGACGGACGATGACCCTCGGCGTCCTGACGCCCCAGGCGCTCGCAGTCATGTTCTCCAACCCGTTCTTCTCGCTCTTCGGCGAGGGCGTTGCCGAGGCGGCGGAGGAGCTCGGCTACGAGCTCCACCTCATCCCGCCGGTGCAGGGTTCGCTGGCCGTCGCCGTCGACCGGGCGGCGGTGGATGGGGTCGTGGCCATCGGCCTTTCGGCGGACCACCCCGAGGTCGGCCACATCCTCACCGCCGGGCTGCCGCTCGTCTTCGTCGACTCGGACGACCTGCCCGGGCACAGCTCGGTCGTGGTCGACGACGAGTCGGGCGCTCGGGCCGCCGCAGAGCACGTGGCCCGGCTGGGTCACCGCGACGTGCTGGTCCTGGCGATCGAGCGCGCCGAGGCGGCGTTCGGCGGGGCTGATCGCCGTGGCGTCACCGAGCGGCGGCTCGCTGGCTATCGGGCGGGACTCGAGCAGTCTGGCCGGCGCCTGCTGCCCGATCACGTGGTCGCGGACCGGGCATCGATTGATGGCGGCACCGCCGCCTTCGAGGGGGCCTGGCGTGCGGGCCTCCGGCCGACCGCCGTCCTGGCCATGAGCGACGCGATGGCGATCGGCGCGATCCGAGCGGCTCGTGAGCGGGGCCTCCGGGCTCCGCGGCAGCTCAGCGTCGTCGGCTTCGACGACATCGCCCTCGCCCGCGACATCGACCCGCCGCTCACGACCGTGCGCCAGCCAATCCGGGAGAAGGGCAGGCGCGCCGTGGGCCTTCTCGCCGCGGCGATTGCCGCCGAGGGTCGGCCGGAGCACGTCAGGCTCGGGACCGAGCTGATCGTCAGAGCATCGACGGCGCCGGCCCCGTAGACACGCCGGCCGTCGACGCCAACGGGGGCACGGCGAGGCCGCGGACGTGCGACGATCGGCCCACCCATCCAGCTCGAGGAGCCTTCACGCGCATGCCCGACACGCCCGCCTGGGTCCGCGACGCGGTCTTCTACCAGCTGTTTCCCGACCGATTCGCGGCCAGCGAGCGGGTCAGCAAGCCCGGCCCCCTGGAGCCGTGGGACGCGTCGCCGACGAACTACGGGTTCAAGGGCGGCGATCTCCTCGGGATCGTCGAGCACCTCGATCACATCGCCTCGCTGGGCGTCAACGCGCTGTACCTGACGCCGGTGTTCAAGTCGGCATCGAACCATCGCTATCACACGTACGACTACCTGGCGGTCGATCCGCTCCTCGGCGGCGATGCGGCACTCCGTGAGCTTCTCGACCGGGCCCACGACCGTGGCATGCGGGTGATCCTCGACGGGGTGTTCAACCACACCGGCCGTGGCTTCTGGCCTTTCCACCACGTGCTCGAGACGGGCGCCGGCTCGCCCTACCGCAACTGGTTCCACTTCGATCAGGCCGGCCTCGACCACCACAAGCCGATCGACGCCTACCCGATGGGCCGCCTCCGCGCCGGGATGCCGATGGACGAGCCGTGGCCCGGCACGCCCGAGACCGACGCGGCCTCGGCGACGGTCCGCCTGGGCTACGACGCGTGGTGGGGTATACCCGCGCTGCCGAAGCTCAACACGGACGAGCCCGCCGTCCGGGAGTACCTGTTCGGCGTGGCCGAGCACTGGCTGCGCTTCGGCATCGACGGCTGGCGCCTGGACGTGCCGGCCGAGATCGACGATCGGCCGTTCTGGCGGGAGTTCCGGCAGCGCTGCCGGGCCATCAACCCCGAGGCCTACCTCGTCGGCGAGATCTGGCACGTCGCGCCCGACTGGTTGAGCGGCGACCGGTTCGACGCCCTGATGAACTACCCGCTCGCGGAAGCGATCATCGGCTTCGTCGCCGGGGCGGCACTGAACGAGCCGCTGCTCCGGTCGCACCACGAATATGCCCGCATCACCCGGCTCGACGGACCGGCATTCGCGGCCCAGCTCGGTGAGCTCCTCGGCGCCTACGCGCCCGAGACGACGGCGGTCCAGCTGAACCTGCTCGGCAGTCACGACACGCCGCGGGTGCTGTCGCTCCTCGGCGGCGACATCGAGGCGATGGAGCTGGCGGTCCTGCTGCAGGGCACGCTGCCCGGGGCGCCGTGCGTGTACTACGGCGACGAGGTCGGGTTGACGGGTGGCAAGGACCCGGAATCGAGGAAGGCCTTCCCGTGGGATGCGGCCCGCTGGGAATCGGACCTGCTGGACGCGACGCGACGGACCTTCGCGTTACGCCGCGCCGAGCCGGCGCTTCGCTCGGACGACATGACGTTCCTGGGCTCGGCGGGCAGGGCGCTCGCGTTCGAGCGGCGCTCCGGCGCGACCCGGTTCGCGGTCGCGCTCAACGCCGGCGAGGCGGACGCTGCGCTCGCATTGGGGGCGACCGACGGCCACGCGGCCGTCGTCCTCTCGACGGGCCGCGGTCGGATTCACCCGCCGAGCCTCGGCGCGAACGACGACTCAATCGTGCTGCGGCTGCCGCCGCGTTCGGGAGCCGTGATCCGGCTGGGCTGAGGGCCGCTCCTATACTTCCGCCGGTGTCCGACCTCCCGGTGGCGCTGCCGAGCGAGCTCGAACGGAAGCTCGTTCGCGCCCTCGATCGCGCCGGCAAGCTCGTCGCGGCGCTCGACGCCCTCGGCCCGATCGCCGATCGCGACGTGCTGGTGATCGATGCCAGCGGCGGCCCGATCATCGACGGGCTCGTCGCCGCGGGCGCGCGCCTCACGTTCGTGGCCGCGGCCAGCCCGTTCAGGCTCGACGCTCGAGCCGCCTCGGCAGACGTCGTCGTCGGCCTGTGGTCCGCATTTCGAGGCGTCGATCGCGCTGAGCTGGCCGAGGTCGATCGAGTGCTGCGCCCGGGCGGCCGGCAGCTCGTGGTCCACGAATACGGGCGCGACGACATGTCGCGCATCCATGGCGAACGGCCCGATTACGGGAGCTGGAGCCGGCGGAGCGGGCCATTTCTGACAGGTGGCTTCAAGGTCCGCGTGGTCCACTGCTTTTGGGAGTTCGACTCGATGGAGGCCACCATCGACTTCATGACATCCGCATTCGGTGAGGTCGGCGCGACCGTGGCCCAGACGCTCAAGCGGCCGCGGCTGTCCTGGAACGTCGCCGTCTACCACCGATCACGACCGTGATCGACCCACCCCCCGCCCAGGGACCCGCGTCGGCCCCGATGCCGGCGACGTTGGCAGCGACGCCGCGCCGGGGCCTGTACCTCGGGCCGCTCAAGGTCACCCCGGCGGTCGTCCTGGTCGCGATCGCCCTGCTCGGGTCGGCGGCTTTCGTGCTGTTCGTGACGTTCAAGGTCGAGGACGAGCAGATCCCGCTGCTCGGTGCCGGCTTCGGCGTCATGGGCGCGTGCTTCGCGGTAATCGCGATCGGCTCGCTGGTCGAGATGTGGCGTGCGGCATCTCGAGCCCGCGCAGGTCGAGCGCTGGGCCTGGCGATCGTCGGTGGCGTTGCCGGCCTGCTTGCCATCGGCTGCCTGACCTTCACCGCGCTGGCGACGATGGTCTGGAAGAGCTGACGTACACTCGCGCGGCTCCGCGGGCCCCCATCGTCTAGTGGCCTAGGACGCCACCCTTTCAAGGTGGAGATCGCCGGTTCGAATCCGGCTGGGGGTACCAACGCTCGCGGCGGTGATCCGCGCCATCCGCGGCGTCGCCGTGGTGCGCTCCTCGCTCACGGACATCTGAAGTCCGCTCGCTCGGATGCTCCCACGGCTCCTTGCGCCTGGCGCGGCTGACCGCCGCTCGGTTCCATCTGGCGCTCGGCACCGCTGAGCCGCCCTCGGTTCCGCCTGGCGCGGCTGACCGCCGCTCGATTCCGAGCCCGCCCCGCCTCAGCCGCCCTCCATTCCACTCAACTCTCTCGTCCTCGGCGATACCATCCGCGCGATGAGCCCGCTCGACTACCTAGGTGTCCGCATCGATACGATCGTCAACGACAACGTCGCGATCCGCTGCGACGGATGTCTCGAGATCATCGACGGGACCCCGTGGCGGATGAACATCCTCGACGTCGTGGCGGCCGAGACGCCGGTCTCGTGGGCGGGACGGCCGCCGATCAACCCCGGGCCGTTCGAGTTCCACGGCGACGGTGGCCATGTCCGCAAGTGGATGCGCGACCGGGGCTATCTCTTCTGCCGCAAGGGCGAGGTCCGCGAGATCATGCGGCCGATCCCGATCCCAGGTCCGGAGGGTGCACCGCTCCGCTATGGGCTGTGCGACGGCCTGCATCGAGACGACCACGAGCTCGTCCCCGCCTGATACTCGCCCCTGACCCATACGGGTCCGCTGACCAGGAAGGATTACGTTCGATGGCCGCAACACTGCCCGCCCTGACCGCGACCCTTGCGCTCGCGATGTCGATCGCCCTGCTCGATCAGTGGCGCGAGCGCCGCCAGCCCTTCCAGCTCGTGTGGGCCAGCGGCATGGCCTTCTACGGCATTGCGGCGGGGTGCGAGGCCATCGCCGCGGCAGCCGGCTGGACCGGGTTCCTGTATCGAACGTGGTACCTGACCGGCGCGGTGCTCACCGCCGGCTGGCTCGGTCTCGGGACGGCGCTGCTGCTGTCGAAGACGCGGTTCGGCTATGCCGTGGCCATCAGCATCTTCCTCGCCGGCCTGTTCACCCTCCTGACGCAGGCCAGATACCACTACGAGGGCGCAGGGAGCACGCCGATCGTGTATTTCATCGGCGCCGGCCTGCTGGCCCTCGCGATCGCGGTCGAGACGTACTTCCAGAACGAGCGCTGGCCGCTGCTGATGGCCATCGGGGTCGTCGCGGCGAGCCTGCTCGCGGTAGTCCTGACAGCGACCGCAACGCTCGCCGAGCCGTACCGCATCGACCCGACGACGAGCCAGCCTGTCGCCGATCTGTTCCCAGGGTCACTGCGCCTGCTGACGCCATTCCTCAACATCACCGGCGGTTTCGCGCTTGCCTTCGGCGCGCTCTTCTCGGCGTACATGTTCATGCCCAAGCGGCGGGTCCTGCCGTACTCGCTCGATCCCAACCAGCCGGGCGACCACTTCCTGTTCAACCTGCTCATCTCGCCCGTTGCCCTGACGGTCAACTTCGTGGCCTCGCTGCCTGGGGCGATCCGCGATCTCGTGCGCGGCCGCCTGCACAGCCGCGTTCCGGCGACCCTGCTGATCGCCGCCGGCGGGTTCGTTGCCTCGGCCGGCGACACGCTCAATCGCTTCGGCGTGACCGGGCCGTTCGCCGTCGCCCAGTTCATCGCGGTGGTCCTATTGCTGGGCGGGTTCCTCGTGTCCATCCAGGCGTTCCGGGAGCGTCGCATCCCGTTCCCTTCGATTGCCATCGGCGCCTCCCCCCCGGAGGGCGACCGCCAGGGGGGCCCGACCCGAACTGG
>CAYXVP010000137.1:0-6026 GCA_964468305.1 uncultured Anaerolinea sp.
CCGGTCTGCATCGGACCCGGCGGTGCCACGCGCTGCGATCTCGGGATCGCTCATCGGCTACTTCGCAGCAGGTTGGCCGACGGTTCAATCCGGGCGCGCCTGGCCTCTCGCACGGCCGGAAGTGTACCGGCGGCAGCGCCGGGCTCGACCATTCCGGAGGGCATTGATCCGCCGCGGACCGCCCCACGTAACAGGGGCGAGGGCGGGCCAGAGGGGCCCCGTCCGACGCACAACAAACCTCGAGCCAAGCGCCGGATCCAGGACGCGTCGGTCCGGCGGGAGGGGAGCGGTTTGCCCTGGAGGGGAAATCGGAAATGCAACGTCCATCGATTCGGAGCGGCGCGCTCGTCGCAGCCGCCGCTCTCACCCTTGCGCTGGGTGGCGCGCCGCTGCTCGTCACGGGCGCAGACCATCTCGATGCTCCGGCCGTCGGCCATACGACCAGCGGCTCGAGCGTCGACCTCGTCTCGACCCACGGTGATCGCGACATCAACGACGTGTACGTCTTCAACAACGCGGCCCGGACGCGGACCGTGCTGGCGATGACGACAAACCCGGCCGTCAACGTTCCGACGGTCGACTCGATGGCGAACTTCGGGACGAACGTCCGCTACGTGATCAACATCGATCGAACGGGCGACGCGATCCAGGATCTCGCCTACGTCTGGCGCTTCGGGAGCGCCGGCGCAAACGGCCAGCCGTACACGGTCTGGCGCTTCACGGGCGCAAATGCCCGCAGCCTCGCGCAGGGCGTCCAGATCGGTTCGGGCTGGACGGGCGGTAGCGGGATCGGGACTGCCACGGGCAACGCGAAGGTGTTCGCCGGCGTCCGGGCGGATCCGTTCTTCTTCGACCTGCTCGGCTTCCTCGGGACGGTCCTCGGCGCTGGGCCCTCGAAGCTCGGCGACTGTGGCTCGGCCAACTGCGACTTCTTCGCCCCGTTGAACACCAACGCGATGGTGATCGAGGTGCCGAACGATTCGATCGGTGCCACGAACATCGGCGTGTGGGGTACGACCTCCTACTGGGAGGGTGGTGCGTGGCACAAGGCCGACCAGATGGGTCGACCGGCGATCAACACGGTCTTCAACACGAAGTACGTGACGCCTGCCGCGAACAAGGACCTCTTCAACGAGACCCCGCCGTCGCAGCAGAACTCCTCGTCGCTGCCGTTCCACGGCAACGTCGTGGCAACCCTCGAGAACATCGATGCCCTGCTGGGTCTGACCGTCGCTCCGTACAACTGCAAGGACTACGACGCGACCACGGCCAACGCCATCGCGAACTTCCTGCTGCCCGACGTGTTGACCTACAAGGTTGGCTCGAAGGCCGACGGCACGGCGTTCAACGGCCGTGCGCTGGCGGATGACGTCATCGACGCCGAGCTCAACGTGACCACGAACGGTTGCGTCAAGAGCGACAACGCCGATGCATCGGGTCACACGTACCTGGGCGCGTTCCCATACCTCGGTGTCCCGAACTGACGCCGACGCCCCTGGGGGAGGGCCGGTCCCCGGCCTCCCCGCAGGGGCATCCGTCACCTGACCCACGATCAAGCCAGCGAGGTCCGGAGCTCACGAGATGACCGCAATCGCCGCGCCCCGACTGCCACGACCGAGACTTCGACGGATCCGGCCACTCGTGTTGGTCGCCGCGTCCGTCGCGATCGTCGGCGGTTCGTACCTCGCGAATGCGCTGCACTCGGCGCCGCTTCGCCCGCCCGTCGCGCCGGCCGCAGGTTCCGATCGAGCGGTGGTCGCGGCCCCCGGCGACGCTCCGTCCGGCGGCATGCCCGGCCTCAACGCCATCGACCATGCGCTCAGGGCCTGGACCTCGAACCTCGCCCGGAACGACAGGGACTACGTGTCGGCCACTTACATCGCGACCCTCTACGACGCCCGCGGCCGCTTGACGGGCGACATCGGCGACTACGGCCGGGCGCAGACCGCGGTCGCGCAGGCCCTCCAGATCCTCCCCACTGACGCAGCCGCTCAGGTTCTCCAGGCCCGGCTCCTGCAGACCCTGCACGACTTCCCGGGCGCGCTCGCGGCGGCCCAGAAGATCCTCACGGAGGATCCGACCGCCGTCCAGGCCCTCGCGACCGCCGGCGACGCGAAGCTCGAGCTCGGTGACGTCGATGGTGCGGCGGCCGCGTTCGCGACGCTGCAGGCGGACGCCCCGGGTCCCGCCGTGACCGCCCGCCTATCGAGGCTGGCATTCATCCACGGCGACCCGTCGTCCGCGGTCAGCCTCGCCCAGCGCGCATGGGACGAGGCGAGTGCGGCCGGCGAGACCGGGCCAAGCCTCGGCTGGTACGCCTACCTCGCCGGCGTAACGGCGATCAACACCGGCTCGCCGGATGCGGCGCTCACCTGGTTCGACAAAGCAGCCGCCGAGTGGCCGGGCAGCTTCCTCGCCGTCGCCGGTCAGGGGCGCGCGGAGGCGGCCCTCGGCCGCGCCGATGCCGCGATCGCGAGCTACCAGCGGGCGATCGCGATCGCCCCCCAGCCGGACTCGCTGACAGCGCTGGGTGACCTCTACGCGCTCGATGGCAACGACAAGCTCGCCGCCGATCAGTACGCGACCGTCGAGGCGATCGGCCGGCTCGCGGCGCTCAACCAGCAGGTCTACAACCGGCAGCTCATCCTGTTCTCGGTGAATCATCAGCGAGACCTGGCCGAGGCCCTGCGACTCGCCGAGCAGGAGCTCGCGGTGCGGAAGGACGTCTATGGCTACGACACGGAGGCGTGGGCACTCCTCGCCAACGGGCGGGCGGCCGATGCGGACGTGGCGATGCGCGCGGCGCTCGCGTTCGGGACCCGCGACGCGATGCTCCTGTACCACGCCGGCGAGATCGCCAACGCGCTCGGCGACCAAGCGCGGGCTCGCGACCTGCTCGGGCAGGCACTCGCGATCCGCGGCGCGCTGGACCCGTTGTCGGCGGCCAGGGCCCAGACGACCCTGGAGGGGCTGGGCTGATGCAGCTCTCCTTGGCTCTCGCATCTTTCCACCCGGCGGGGGCGCGGCGCGTTCGGTCCCGCCGCGCCCGCCGGCGCGCGGTCGCGCTCGCAAGCGCCGTCGCCTTCGTGCTGATGCTGCTGGTCCCGGCCGTCGCCTTGGCGCACCCGCTGGGCAACTTCACGATCAACCACTTCGCGGCGCTCCGTGTCGGCACCGATCGGGTGGCCGTCGACGTGGTCATCGATCGGGCCGAGATCCCGGCCTTCCAGGAGCGCCAGCGCCTCGACACCAACGGTGACGGGACGCTCCAACCCGCCGAGCTCGACGGCCAGGACGCCGCCGGGTGCACGGCGCTCGCGCCGGATCTCCATCTTGCGGTCGGCGGCGACGAGCCAGCGCTGTCGCTGCAGGCCGCTGGGCTGACCTTCCCGCCTGGCGCGGGTGGCCTGACGACGATGCGCCTGGTATGCGAGTTCACGGCCGCGCTCGTGTCGCCGCTCGTCGCGGGCACGCCCCTCGCGTTCGAGGACACCTCGTTCGCCGAGCGGATCGGTTGGCGCGAGATCGTGGTCGCGGGTGACCACGTGACGGTGACCGGTGGCGTCGCGGCCGGTGGCGCGGACCTCGCCGGCGTCTCGAATCGGCTCACCTCCTACCCCACCAACCTCCTCACGACACCGCTCGACATTCGCTCGATCGACGTCTCGGTGAGCCCCGGTGGCGCGGCGCTCCCGTCGTGGACGGCGCCCGACGCGACGCCACTCGACACCGCGCCCCCGGCACAGGCCGGGTCGAACGATGCCCTTGGGGCGGTGCCCGGCGGTGTCGGGCGCGACTTCGCCGCGCTGATCGACGTCAACGACCTGACGCCGCTCGCGATCATCGTGTCGCTCCTGATTGCCTTCACCCTCGGCGTGATCCACGCGCTGTCACCGGGTCACGGCAAGACGATCATGGCGGCCTACCTCGTCGGTGGCCGCGGCTCAGGCCGACAGGCCGTCGGGCTCGGCCTCGCGGTGACCGTCTCGCACACGCTCGGGGTCCTGGTCCTCGCCGGGATCACGCTGGCCGCGTCGAGCCTCCTGCCGCCGGAGCGCCTGTACCCGGTGCTCGGCGTTGCGTCAGGCGGGCTGGTTATCGCGATCGGCGGGTCGCTCCTGTGGCAGCGGCTTCGGGTCCTCCGAGCGGCCGCAACGCGGGGGCGTGCGCAGGAGGGCGATCACGATCACGAACACGAGCACGAGCACGCCCACGAGCACGGGCACGCCCATCCGCATCCCCACGACCATGCCCCAGCCGGCGACTCGATCTCGTGGCGCGGCCTCATCGGGCTGGGGCTCTCGGGTGGTCTCGTCCCCTCGGCGTCGGCGCTGATCCTGCTGCTCGGCTCGATCGCGGCGGGCCGGGTTGCCTACGGGCTCGTGCTGGTCGTCGGGTTCGGGCTGGGCATGGCCGTCGTCCTCGCCGGCATCGGCCTGCTGCTCGTCCACGCTCGGCGGTTCGTCGAGCGGCGGGTCGCGGGCGGCGCTCCAATGGCCGTACGGCTGCGGCGGGTCGTGGCTCCAATCCAGCTGGCGACGGCCTGCCTGGTGGTCGCCCTCGGCGTCGTGCTCACGAGCCAGGCGCTGACCCAGGTCCTCTAGATCGATTCGGACGCCACCGCCAGCACGTCCGCGAACACCGAGTCGACGTCGCGCGACGCGTCGATGACCCGCCATCGCCCCTGTTCCCGGGCCGCGAGCTCGAGGAACCCCTCGCGGACCCGCCGATGGAAGTCGAGGTCGAACGCGGCCTCGAACCGGTTGCGACCCTCGGCCCCCTTTCGACCCAGCCCGACCTCCGGCTCGACGTCGAGAAGGAGAGTGAGATCCGGCACGACGCCCCCCGTGGCGACAGCCGCGATTGCCCGCAGATCCTTGAGCGGCAGCCCCGCCCCGTAGCCCTGGTAGGCCAGCGTCGAGTCGGCGAAGCGAGCGCAGACGACGACCTCGCCTGCGGCCAGCGCCGGTCTGATGACCTGCGCGACGAGCTGGGCTCGGGCCGCGTTGAACAGCAGCGCGTCGGCGATGGCGTCGGCGCGGTCGGCGCCCGCGGCGTCGGCGAGGACGATGGACCTGATCAGCTCGCCCAGCCTGGTCCCGCCCGGCTCCCTCGTCAGGCGGACACGCTGCCCGCGGTCCCGCAGCGCCGCGGCCAGCCGCTCGGCCTGGAGCGTCTTGCCCGCCCCCTCGGGTCCCTCGAGCGTGACGAATCGACCCGGCACGCGGCGAGTGTAGGCACCGCCCGCGGCTCCTTGGTACGCTCCCGACCCCCGGATGAGAGACCTCACCGATCGCGCGCTCGACACGGCTGCGAAGCTCGGCGCCACGTACGCCGACGTCCGCGTGATCCGCCCTCCCGACGAGTCCATCCCGGTCAAAAAGGGCCGGGTCGGGGAGAATGGAGAGGGACGGGAGGTCGGAAGCGTGTGGGGTCATGGGCTCGTGATCAGCCGCACGCCACGTTCCTCGCGCCGGCGGGTGAGGAGCGTGGACGAAGCGCGTTGACTACGCAGGGTCAGGAAACATAATCTAACTGGTTCTCTCCCGTGCTTCCAGGCCGCCTCGAAAGGCTCTTCGAAGACTCATGTCCGCTCCGACCCACGACGACGTCCTCCGCGCCCTCGGCCTCGTCCAGGATCCGGATCTCCATCGCGACCTCGTGTCGCTCGGCATGATCGAGGATCTGCGAGTCCGCGACGGGGCGGTGTCCTTCACGCTGGTGCTCACGACCTCGGCCTGCCCGCTGCGGGAGGCCCTCGGGGGCGGGTGCCGCGAGGCGGTGCGGGGGGTCGCCGGAGTGCGCGAGGTCGCGATTCGCACCACGTCGCGTGTGAGGAAGCCGAAGGACCCCTCGGCCGACCGCAAGCCGCTCGACGGCGTCGCCAACGTGATCGCGATCGGCAGCGGCAAGGGCGGCGTCGGGAAGTCCACGGTCGCCACGAATCTGGCCCTCGCGCTGGCTGCGACCGGAGCGCGCGTGGGGCTCCTCGATGCCGACATCTACGGCCCGAACCTTCCCCGCAT
>CAYXVP010000138.1:0-6023 GCA_964468305.1 uncultured Anaerolinea sp.
CCTTCAGCCGGAACCTCCAGCATCGGCCGAAGGACGAGATCCACCGGCGCGTGCGAGCGACGGCCGACCTCCTCGACATCGGGCACCTGCTCGAGCGCAAGCCAGGGCAGCTGTCGGGCGGGCAGCAGCAGCGCGTCGCCCTGGGTCGTGCGCTGGTGAAGGAGCCGCTGATCTTCCTGCTCGACGAGCCCTTCAGCAACCTCGACGCCGCGCTGCGAAGCCGGATGCGGACGGAGGTCAAGCATCTCCACCTCCGCCTCGGGACGACCAGCGTCTTCGTGACCCACGACCAGGAGGAGGCGATGACCCTCTCCGACCTGATCGCGGTGATGCGCGACGGCCACCTGGTCCAGTTCGGGACCCAGAACGAGATCTATCGTCGTCCGGCGAACACGTACGTCGCTACGTTCGTGGGCAAGCCCAAGATGAGCCTCGTCGAGGGACAGCTCGAGCACCACGACGGCAACGTCGACTTCGTAGGCCCGGACATCCGCTTCGCGCTCGGAGCGCCGGCGGCGATCGGGCTGCGCGATGGCGAGAGCTCCCGGGTGGCGCTCGGCGTGCGGGCCGAGGACGTCCACATCCGCCTGAACGGCGCGTCGTCGCCGCAGTCGTTCGAGGCCACGGTCGGCATCATGGAGCCGATCGGATCGGACACCTTCGTGGAGCTCGCGCTCGGCCAGGCGACGATCGTCGCGCGAGCCGCGCCCGACATCGACGTTCGCCTCGGCCAGCGTGTCCGGGCCGACCTTGGCGCGAGCAACATCCACCTGTTCGACCTTGAAACCGGCCAGCGGATCAACAACTAGGTGACCGCCAGCGGAGCCACGCTGAGCCGTGGCGTTGGAGGCATCTCCCGCCGGCTCGATCGGCTGAGCGAGCGCAAGTTCGCGCTGCTGGTCTCGATCCCGGGCCTCCTGCTCCTCGGCCTCATCGTCCTGCCCCCGACCCTCGCGGTGTTCGGGCTGAGCACGTTCCGCATCGAGCTGGCGAAGGACGACATCATCCGGTTCGTCGGTCTCAACAACTACCTCGTTCGGCTGCCGAACGACCAGGAGATCCTCGACGCCATCCCGCGAACGCTCATGTTCGCGGGCCTGAGCACCGCGCTCACGCTGCCCCTCGCGCTGATCACGGCGCTGGTGGTCAATCGAGGCTTTCGGGGTGTCGGGATCTTCTTCATGTGCCTGCTCCTGCCGTGGGCGGTCGCCTCGGTCGTCACCGGCATCTTCTGGCGCCTGATCTTCGACACCCACTTCGGGATCGTGAACGGGATCCTGATCAGCCTCGGCCTCGTGAGCGAGCCGGTCAACTGGCTCCAGGACACCGGTCAGGCGGTCGCGATCGCGACCGTCGCCCAGGCCTGGCGCTCCGTGCCGCTGCTCGCGGTCCTGCTGCTCGCGGCATTGCGGACGATCCCGAGCAACCTCTACCGCGCGGCCAAGATCGACGGCGCCACCGCCTGGGAGTCGTTCCGGTACATCACGCTGCCGGCCATCCGGCCGACGCTCATCGTGGTCGGCATCCTGCAGGTGATCATCGGGCTCCAGGTCTTCGACATGCTGTACACGCTGACCAACGGCGGGCCCGGCCGGGCCACGTACGTCCTCATCTACGCGATCTACGAGAAGGCCTTCGAGTTCATCAGCCTCGGCTACGCCTCGGCGATCACGGTCGTCCTGTTCTTCATCATCGTGCTGTGCAGCCTCCTGCTGCTCGTCTTCCAGCTTCGCCGACGCCGGAACCGAGACCTCGTCCTCGACGAGGTGGCCGAGCTCGCGTCAACCAGTCGACTGACGGCGCTGCAGACGCCCGTGCGCGCCGCGGCCGCAAAGGCCGACGCCGAGCAGCGGCGCGAACCCGCGCCGGCGAGGCGTCCGCTCGTTCGCCTCCCGCGGCCGGCGAGCCGGTTCCTCTTCGGCCTGCTCGTAGTGGGCCTGCTGCTCTTCTTCGTCGCCCCGATCGCGTGGATGATCGTGGCCAGCCTCCAGACGGACGATGCCCTGCAGCACATGCCGCCGCACCTCTCCGCGAACCTGTGGCTCGACGGCTACTCCCGGCTGATCCAGGCGAAGAACTGGCAACACTCGCTCGGCGTGAGCCTCGCCAACGCGGTCTTCACCACGTTCTTCGTCATCCTGCTCGCGTCGCCCGCGGCGTACTCACTGGCCCGCTTCCAGCTGCCGGGCAAGCGCGGAATCCTGGCCATCATCGTGTTCCTGCAGATGGTCCCGGGGATCGTGATGGCGATCCCCGTGCTTCGGATCTTCCAGATCCTCGGCCTCAAGGACACGGTGCAGGCGCTGATCATCGTCAACACCGCGTTCTGGCTGCCGCTCATCACGTGGCTGCTCCGGAACTTCTTTGCCGAGGTCCCGATTGCCCTCGAGCGTGCCGCCCGGATCGATGGCTGCAGCCGGCTCGGGACCCTGTTCCGAGTGACGCTGCCCGCGGCCCGGCCGGGCATCGCCGCGGCGGCGATCCTGATCCTGATCGGGACGTGGAACGAGTTCCTGTTCGCGGTGATCCTCGGCGATCACAACGCCGTGACCATCACCCGCCTCATCACGTCGATCACGGAGTTTCCCTACCGCCTGAACGAGTCGCCGCCGCCGAACCTCCTGGCCGCGGGCGCGATGGTGGCCGTCGTTCCCTGCCTGATCCTGGTGATGCTCTTCCACCGCCGGATCATCACGGGCTTGACCGAAGGCTTCGTGAAGGGCTAGCGACCATGTTTGCGACGATCGCCGGCGCGTACTCGCGCAAGCCGTTGCCGGCACAGCCCGACGTCCTCGGCGACGCGGAACGCGACCTCGACGCCGGCCGGCTGGACGCGGCCGGCTTCCGCTCGGTGGCCGACGACGTCGTCCGCGAGGTGCTCCACGAGATGGAGGTCGTGGGACTCGCCGTCGTCGGCGACGGCGGCGTGCGGACGCGCGACCGGGCGCTCCCGTGGATCGAGGGACTTGCTGGGCTGCGCGCGGGCCCCGCGGCGACGCTGCCGGACGGCGAGGCAGTGACCCGACCTGTCATGGAGTCGCCGATCACCCGGCCCGCGCCGGTGACGGTGCGCGACTGGCAGTTCGCCGCCGAACAGTCCGAGCTCATCGTCAAGCAGACCCTGCTCGGCCCGTACACCCTCGCCGCGCTCGCGGAGCCGGACTCGGTGGCGCGCCGAAGAAGCGTGGCGCTCGCGTTGGGCGAGGCCCTCAATGCCGAGCTGCACGATCTCGCGGCAGCCGGTTGTCCGATGATCGAGATCGACGAGCCCTTCGTGATGCTCCTCGGCGACGATGCCGGCGAGTGGTCGTCGGTGCGGGCCGCGCAGGGGCGATTGACGGCGGGCCTCACCGATCGATCCGAGGTCCACCTGTCGCTGGGCCTGTGGGGCGGTGACGTCCATCGAGCCGGCTACGAGGCGCTGCTCGAGCCGCCCTACAAGAGCTACCTCGTCGACGTTCTCGCCGGGTCGTCGGCGTGGCAGTTCATCGGCGTCGTGCCGCCGGAGCGCGGGATCATCGTCGGCGCGGCCGATGCGCGAACGGAACGGCCGGACGAGACCGAGGTCCTCGTCTGGGCGATGGCCTGGGCTGCCGCCCGCGACCGCGGCTCGGCCCGCGTCGGCGTCGCGCCGAACGGCAGCCTCAGGACGATCGGCCGGCACTACGCCCATCGGAAGTGCCTCGGCCTCGGCGAGGCTTTGAAGGTCGCCTCGATGGGACCCCTGCAGGACGTCGCCACCGCCCTCGACGAGGACCCCATCCGGAGCAGGATGCCCGAGCTGCGGCAGATGGCCGCCGCTGTCGACGAGGCAGACGTGGGGCTGATGCCTATGTCGGCATAGGCCTCGGCGCCGGTCGGCACTGGGCCGGGCGGCACGTTGTCATGTTGGGATGGTCTCTCTAGAGGAGGAGAGCATGCCGGACACGGATCGACGGACCGAAGGCATCGATTTGGGATCCCTGGGGCAACGCACGTTCTCCAGGCGCGACGTTCTCCGCGGCGGCCTCGTCGCCGGCGGCGCCGCCTTCCTGGCGGCCTGCGGCGTCAAGGCGACGCCCACGCCGAGCACGCCGGCGGCGACGGGCCCCGCGGCCACCCCGCCACCGGCGCCGACCCCGACCCCGGAGAACTTCGCGGGCGTCAGCCTCCACAACTTCACGGGTGGCTACATGATCCCGTGGCTGGACGCTGGCACCGCGAAGTGGAAGACCGAGACCGGCGGCGACGCGATGGAGGACAACGTCACCTTCGCGGAGAAGCAGATCAAGCAGGCCGGGGTCATCGCGACGCAGGACTCGTCCTACGACATGATGTACACCACGGCGGCGTACGGCTACATCCCGAAGTTCGGGAAGCGCCTGCTGCTGCCCGTGGACCAGGCCGGCTTCGGCGATATGACGGACTTCTTTGAGAACTCGCTCGCCGCGCTGACCACCGACGACGGCACGCTCCGAGCGTTCCCGCTCTACGACAGCCCTGCGGTCTGGGGCTGGAACAAGAAGCTCTTCCAGCAGATCGGCGAGGACCCCGAGAACCCGCCGGACAACTACCCGGCCCTCTTCGCGCTCGTTCCGAAGTTCAAGACCGCGGGCATCATCCCGTGCGTCCAGCCATGGTTGGCGACGCAGGCGAACCTGTTTGCCCAGCTGTACTTCACGTACATCTGGAACTCCACCGGCAAGCCGATGTTCAGCCCTGACTTCACCCAGGTCGGGTTCGACAACGACGACGGCAAGGAGGTCTTCTCGGTCATCGAAGAGGGGTTCAAGAGTGGGTTCTGGGACCCCAAGTACATGAACCTCACGAACGAGCACGACGCGTACACGATCTTCGGTCAGGGCAACGTCGCCACCGTTCGCGAGAGCGAGAGCCCGGTTCTCACCGGGGACATGGCGATCCTGACGGCCACCCACGGTGTCCGCCAGCACCCGGGCTATCGCCCTGGCACGACCGGCTCGACCGGCGGCCCGGACGGCCTCGGCGTCAGCAAGTTCTCGAAGAACCCGGACGCCTGCCTGAGCTGGGCGAAACGGACCTTCGGGGCGGAGGTCGGCCTCGCGGCCGCCACCACCGTGAAGGACAGCACCGGGGCCCTGGTCCTGTACTCGGTCGCCCGGAAGTCGATCGCGGCCAACCCGGACGTGATCAAGGTGCAGCCGTTGCAGCCGGTCTACACGCTGCAGAACAAGGGCCAGACCAACCCGTGGTCGACGCCCTACGACACGACGCCTGTGTTCAATGAGGTCATCGCCAAGATGATCAGCGGCGAATACGACGCAGCGGGCGCACACGCGGCCGCGGTCAAGGGCGCGAACGACATCATCATCAAGTACCTGTCCTCCTAGCGAATTGGCGGCGCCGGGCCCCCGGCCCGGCGCCGCAGCTCCGCCGAGCCTCTAGAGCCTGGGCTTCCGTCTCGGCGCGGCCACGCCGGGTGCGGTCCTCAGAGGAGGCGCCAGACGAACCGTGCGGGCGTGACGACGATGACGGCGAGGTCGCTCGGGTCGTCGAGATCCGCCCAGGCGCCGGAGTGAGCGCCCTCGCCCAGGCCCGCCTCCATGATCAGCCAATGCTCCTGGGCCGCCGCGCCCACCACGAGCGCGGCCTGCCCGGCTACCGCCACCCAACCCGAGACGAGATCGCCGATCAGCAAGCTGACGCGCGGGTCCCGATCGGCGTTCGCTGCCTTGGCTGTGAACGCCCCCGTCGGGAGGCGGAACAGCGTGCCGTCCCAGTAGTACGGGCTCAAGGTGAGCTGCGGCTCGCCCCGCACATCGAGGACGGCGATCGTGGCCGATCCCCACCCCTTGAGGAACGCCCGCTGGTCCGCGGAGAGGGCCGGCGGCAGCGGGCCGGCCGCCGGCGGCGAGGCGGCCGTATTCTCGACCTCCGCCGCAGGCTGACCGCTCGCGCCGTGCGGGACGGGTATCGCCGCCCCATCAGAGACACCCCCCGCCGCTCCCGGGCCCGCCGCCGCTGCGGGCGCCTGGTCCGGTCCGAGCCCGAGGCCGCCGACGAGC
>CAYXVP010000139.1:0-5976 GCA_964468305.1 uncultured Anaerolinea sp.
CAGCGGTCTCGTCGCCGGCCGCGATGTCGGCCTCCGCGACCGCCTCGTCGATGTCCGCGTCGCCCGGGGCAGCGTCGGCTGAGACCGCCGCCACCCGCGAGAGCTTCTCACCGGGGAGCGCGATGAGTGTTGGTTCGGCGCCCTCGGCGGCCTCGGCCGCCACGCGGCTACGGCCGCGGCTACGGGTCGTCGTCGCTTCACCGGCAGCGCGCCGCGTCCGGCCGCGGCCACGCGTTCGCTCACCGGTGCCCTCGGACTGCTTCTCCGGGACCTCTGTCATCGACAGGTCCGCCTCGTCCTCGGACACCCGGCGGCCGGAACGGGACGAGCCCTTCTCGACCTTGGCGATCTGGGTGATGTCCATGAACTGGTCGGCGACGTCCATCAGGTCGGAGGACGTGTTGCCGCGGAAGCTCACGACCTCGACGCGGACGCCCTGCTCCTGGACCGCACGGATCGCCGGGGCGAAGTCCCCATCGCCCGACACGACGATCGCAATGTCGAGGTTCCGGGCCGTCTTCATCATGTCGACGACCAGCTCGATGTCGAGGTTGGCCTTGACCTTCCCGTCGCCGTACTTGCGGATGTCCTTGCTCACGACCTTGTAGCCGTGGCGGCGCAGGAAGTCGTGGAAATTGCGCTGGTTCTCGTTCTCCGGATCGAGGCCCGTGTACGCGTATGCGCGCACCAGATCGCGTCCGGCGCTCGACGCCTTCAGCAGCGTGACGTAATCGATGTCCACGCCGGCCGCCTTGGCCGCGTAGAAGATGTTCGCCACGTCAACGAAGACGGCGACGTTCTTGCCCACCCTGTCTCCTATTCCTTGTCCGGGCGCCGGCGCCGCACAGCGGCCCGCGTCCGATGTCTTGTCAGCGCCGGCGCCCTGCGGGATCGACGGCTCGCCGGAGGACCGGTTGCTCGTCCTTGAATCCCTGGCGCTTCCAGCGCTTCAGCTCTGCCGGGTTCTCCGGCTGGGGCGCCTCGACCGACGCGCAGCCCTTGTTGGCGGCCGACTTGAGGCAATCCTCGATGAGGCTCGCGCTCACGGCGTCCGGTGCGCCCGCCGGGTCGACGACGAGCAGGTCGATGACGCCGACGTACCCGCCGGCGCGAACCGAGGGCCGGATCGCGAGCACGGCGCCGCCCACGATGTCCCGCTTGCTCTCGGCAACCAGGACGGTGGCGTGCGGCAGGAACACGAGCTGGCGCAGCACGTCGGCGGCGCCGAGCGAGCCGGACGCACCGTCGGCGAGGCGATCGCCGCTCAACGCGACGAGGGCCTCGACATCGGTGATACGGGCCGCTCGGACCCTGTACTCCACGTGGCGGGGTGCTCCCTCAAGAGTCGGAGGCGCTGCCCGATTCCACCTGTCGTCGCGACCGTGGCCGACCAGACCGCCGGGTTCGCGGATACACACGGGAGGACGCACGGAGATGCGTCTGAAATGATCCCGGGTCGCGAACGACCGGCCTTGCAATCGGTGCGCCGGTCCCTATCATACGTCATCGCTTCGGCGGCCACCTGCGCGCCGCCTGAGGTGGGGTTACTGCGCACCGCCCGCAACGCACCCGCCGTGGAGCCACCCGCGATGCCGTCCAGGGTCGATCCGACCCTCCGGCGCATCGCCCGGCCGAAGGGCAGGGCACCGGACGGAGGCAGTCCATCTTCAGGCCGTGGAGGCGGAGGGCGCCGACCGAGGTCGTTCGGGAGTCTCCCGGCCGACCTGGCGTATTGGAGGAGGAAACTGGATGAAACTCACCAGGCTCGCGGGCGCTGCAGGCATTGCGATCATTGCCCTCGGCGCCATCGGCTGCAACGCCGGCCCGGGTGGCGGCGGATCCTACAAGATCGGCATGGACCTGCCGCAGCAGGGCCCAGAGCTGGCTGGGTCGCAGCCGATCATCAACGGCGCGCTGCTGGCGCTCAAGCAGGCCAGCGGCAAGGCAGGCAACTACACGATCGATGCGCACAAGTCGCTGATCCTCGATGACGCCGTCGCCGGCGCGCACGACCCGCAGACGGGCGCGAACAACGCGACGAGCCTGATCGGCGATCCGAAGGTCATCGCGATGCTCGGGCCCCTGAACTCGAGCGTTGCCAAGGCCCAGATCCCGCTGACGAACGCCGCGGGGCTTGCCCAGTGCAGCCCGGCGAACACGAACGAGGGTCTGACCAAGCCGGAGTTCGGCGCGCTAGACATCCGCAAGGACAAGCCGACGGAGATCAACTACGTCCGCGTCGCGACGACGGACGACCTCCAGAGCAAGGCCGATGCCGACTTCCTGGCCGAGCTCGGTGTCAAGAACCTGTACATCATCGACGACACCGAGACCTTCGGGAAGGGCATCGCCACCAACGTCGACAAGTACTGGACCGACACCCTGCACCTGACCGTCGTCGGTCACGACTCCGTGCCGAAGACCACGACGGACTACCAGTCGATCCTGACCACCGCCAAGAGCAAGAACCCTGACGGCATCTACTTCGGCGGCGTCACTGCCACAGGTGGTGCCCGGGTCCTCAAGGCAGCGGTCCAGGTCGGCCTCGGCGACATCCCGTTCATGGGGCCTGACGGCATCCAGGACGGCGGCGGCGACACCGCGGACTCGTTCCTGAACATCGCCGGCGCGGACGCGAAGAACTCGTACGCGACCCTCGCGGGCAAGGCCACGTACCCCGGCCAGGAGAAGTTCCTCGCCGACTACAAGGCCGAGTACCAGAAGGACGCGACCGGTTACGCGATCCAGGGCTACGCCTGCATGCAGGTCATCCTCGACGCGATCACCCGCGCGTCGGCGACCAACCCCAGCGGCGACGCAGCGGTCCGCGCTGCCGTCCGCGCGGCCATCTCGGACACCACCCACACGTACAGCATCGCCCTGGGCGACATCACGTTCGATAAGAACGGCGATACGTCCCAGAAGATCAATACGGTGTACAAGGTCGACCTGACCGCCAACGGCGGGAAGGGGGGCTGGGTGGCCGACAAGGAGATGCTCGCCAAGTAGCGAGAGTCTTTCGAAGCCGGGGGCCGATGCGGCCCCCGGCTTCATTTCATCCAGGCCGTCGAACGTTGTTCGGCGGCGTTTCGTCAGATAGGACACGACCCGGGCAGGGATCCGCTAGAGGGCCCCGAGTGTGACCGCCGCCGCGGCAACCGCGACCGTCTCGACCGTTCGCCAGAGGCCGGCCTGGGCCATCCCGGCCATCGCGGTGGGACTGGTCGTCGCGTACTTCTTCCTGCTGACCTTCATCCTCGGCCTGAATCCGCAGACGAGGGAGAATGCGACACAGATCGCGATCCAGCAGGTCGCCAACGCCCTGTCCATCGGCGCGATCTACGCCCTGATCGCTCTGGGCTACACGATGGTCTACGGGATCATCGAGCTCATCAACTTCGCCCACGGCGACGTGTTCATGATGGGCGCCTTCCTGGCCGTGCTGTTCGCGGGGACTGGCGCCGGCGCGATCCCAGGACTGCTGCACCTGACCGGCCCGGTCGAGAACCCGATCCTGCTCGTGCTGTACATGGCCGCGACGCTCGCCGTCGTGATGCCTCTCACCGGGATCTTGAACCTGACGATCGAGCGCGTCTTCTACCGGCCGTTCCGGGGCGGGTCACGCCTGGCGCCGCTGATCACCGCGGTCGGCGTCTCGTTCATCCTGCAGAACGTCGCCCTGGTCCTGTTCGGGAGTGGTGACCGCAACGCACCCCAGATCTTCCCGCTGTCGTGGCGGATCGAGGTCGCCGGCGCGTCGATCCCGGTGCTGAACTTCGTGATCCTGCTCATCGCGCTCTCGCTGATGTACGCCCTCCAGACATTCGTCCGGCGGACGCGCCTGGGTCGGGCCATGCGGGCCACCGCGCTCGACCAGCAGGCGTCGAAGCTGATGGGCGTCGATGTCAACCAGACGATCGCGCTGACCTTCGCCATCGGGGGCGCTCTGGCGGGGGCGGCAGGTACGGTCTGGGGCTACAACTTCGGCTTCGTTCGCCAGGATCTCGGCATGAACGCCGGCCTGAAATCGTTCACGTCGGCTGTCCTCGGCGGGATCGGCAACATCACCGGCGCGGTGCTCGGCGGCTTCGTGATCGGGTTCATCGAGAACTTCGCCGCCTCGCAGAGCCTCACCCGCTGGGCTGAGTTCTCGGTCTTCGTGATCCTGACGCTCGTGCTGGTCTTTCGCCCGGCGGGCATCCTCGGCCAGCAGGTGGGGGAGCGCGCATGAGCGCGTTGCCAAGGGTCGAGGCCGACAAGTCCGACAAGGTAAAGGCGCCGAACGGCGCGGGCCTGCGGGAATGGCGCACGCGCATCGTGGACTTCGCCCACGCCCACCGGTCCTGGACGATCGTCATCGGCATGGCGGTCGGATCGGTGCTGCTCTACTTCTGGGCCGCCTTCCCGCCGTTCAGCTTCGTCCAGCAGCAGAACACGTGGATCAGCGGCTTCGTGAACGCGGGCGTGTTCATCCTCCTGGCTCTCGGCCTCAACATCGTCGTCGGGTTCGCCGGGCTGCTCGACCTTGGCTACGCGGCGTTCTTCGCCTTCGGCGCGTACCTGTATGCCTTCGGGGCGTCGCCGTTCACGCACCTCCACCTGCCGTTCCTGGTCCTGCTCGTCGGCGGCGCGGTGGTCGCGGCGGTCTTCGGCATCGCCCTCGGCGCGCCGACGCTGCGCCTCCGCGGCGACTATCTCGCCATCGTGACGCTGGGCTTCGGCGAGATCGTCCCGATCGTGTTCCTCAACGCCGAGAAGTACACCCAGGGCACGAACGGCATCGGCGGGATCGACCGGCCGAACATCTTCGGCTTTCAGTTCCCGGGCATCGACCAGACCGCCTACTACGTGTTGATGGTCATCGTGGTCACGATCTCGATGATCCTCGTTTACCGGCTCCTCGATTCGCGGATCGGACGGGCCTGGGCCGCGATCCGGGAGGACGAGCTTGCCGCGGCGGCGAACGGGATCAACACCGTCACCACGAAGCTCGCCGCGTTCGCCCTGGGCGCGACGACCGCCGGGTTCGCCGGCGTCCTGAATGCCTCCAAGCTGACCATCGTGGACCCAACCCAGTTCCAGTTCCAGGTGTCGTTCGTGGTCCTCTCATCGATCGTGCTCGGCGGCATGGGCAACCCGTTCGGCGTCGCCGTGGGCGCGTTCATCCTCTACAACATCCAGGCCGTCCTGCTCAAGCAGCTCAACGCGGTCATGGAGAACCTGCACGTCCCGATCCTCCAGGACATCGACTTCGTCAAGTTCCAGTTCCTGCTCTTCGGCATCGCCCTGGTCCTGATGATGATGTTCCGGCCCGAGGGCCTGATACCCAGTCAGCGCCGCCGGCGAGAGCTCCATGCCCCAGAGGCCGACAGCTCTGAGGACCTGGCGCTCGTGTCACCGGACGCCGGCGAGGTGTCGCTGTGACGACGGCGGCCGCGCTCGGGCGCAGGATGGCCAGCGAAAGCGTCAGCGGCGGACTGCTGCTCCACGCCGACGGGGTCACCAAAAGGTTCGGGGGCCTGGTCGCGGTCCACGACATCGAGTTCACGATCCCCACCGGGTCGAACTTCAGCCTGATCCGCCCGAACGGCCCGGGCAAGACGACGTTCTTCAACATCATTGCCGGCATCTACGACCCGACGGCCGGTGTCGTGGTCTTCAATGGACGGGAGATGATCGCCCGCAGCCGGCGGGCCTGGCTGGAGCCGTTCATCTGGTTCTCGCCGGGGTTCGTCGGGATCCTCGCGACGATCATCGCTGCGGGTAACGGGGCGCCCGAGGGCCAGATCTTCATCCTGGGCGGGATCACGCTCATCGCCCTCATGACGACCTTACTGGTCGGCGTGGCGCGCCCGGCGCGCTACCAGAAGGCATTGCCCCGTGTCGGAATCTTCCGGAGCGCACGGCCCAACGACATGGTCGAGGCCGGCCTCGGCCGGACCTTCCAGAACATCCGGCTCTTCCAGAACATGACGG
>CAYXVP010000140.1:0-5970 GCA_964468305.1 uncultured Anaerolinea sp.
TCCCGGCCCGGCTGGTTCGCCGCCCAGCTGGGGATCGTGCCCGGCGGCGTACTCGAGAGCTGGGTCCCGATCTTCGTGTTCACGATCCTGTTCGGCTTGTCGATGGACTACCACCTGTTCATCCTCACCAGGATCAAGGAGGCGCGCGACCGGGGGTTGGATTCGCGGGCCGCAGTCGCCCGCGGGATCTCGGTGACATCGGGGACCATCACCAGCGCCGCGTCGATCATGGTCGTCGTCTTCGCCGTCTTCGTGACCTTCAGCTTCGTGTTCATCCAGCAGCTCGGGCTCGGGCTGGCGGTGGCGGTGTTCATCGACGCGACCCTGATCCGGAGCGTCCTGCTGCCGGCGACGATGACCCTCCTCGGCGACTGGAACTGGTGGCTGCCGCGTTGGCTTGGCTGGCTGCCGCACATCACGATCGAGGCGGAGTCGAGCGAGCCGGAGCGGCTCAATCCCGATGAGCTCGACCCCGAGCTCGCCGGCGCGTAGGCGATGCCGACCTTCCAGGACGTCCGTGAGATCTCGCTGGCCCTGCCCGAGGTCGAGGAGTTCGTGACCTGGGGGACGGACGTCAACTTCCGGGTTCGCAACAAGATGTTCGTCATCGGCGGCGAGGACGCGACCGGCATCTCGCTCAAGGCGACGCTGACCAGCCAGGCCGACCTGCTCGACCTCGACCCGCAGACGTTCTCGAAGGCGGCCTATGTCGGCCGCTTCGGCTGGGTGAACGTCGACCTCGAGCGCGTCGATCGCCCGCTGCTGGAGAAGCTGCTGCGCGACGCCTGGCGCTCGACCGCGCCGGCGAGGCTGCGCGGACTGGTGCCCGAGTGACGGAGGCTCAGGAGGACCCGCCCAGCCTCGACGGCGAGCTGGTCCTGCTGCGGCCCGTGGTCGAGGCGGATCGCGCGGCGCTCATCGGCGTCCTCTCGGACCCGACAGTCGTCGAGTGGTGGGACACCCGGGGCCCGGAGAACAGCGCGGAGGAGCTGATCGCCGGCGAGCCGGGCTGGTACGTGTGGGCGATCGAGGCCGACGGCGGATTCGCGGGCAGCATCCAGGCGACCGAGGAGGACGATCCCGATTACCGCCACGCGGGCATCGACATCTTCATGGCAGCGCCATTCCAGGGTCGCGGTCTCGGTACCGACGCGGTTCGGACCGTCGCCAGGTGGCTGTTCGACGTCCGCGGCCACCACCGGCTCACGATTGACCCCGCGGCCGCCAACGCCCGGGCGATTCGCACCTACGAGAAGGTCGGGTTCAGGCCCGTCGGCGTCATGCGCCACTACGAACGTGGCGTCGACCAGACGTTCCACGATGGCTTGCTCATGGACATGCTCCGGGGCGAGCTGCGCTAGGCGAGGGGAGCGCACCTCATGACGGATCGAGTCGTCCTGGGCTGACGCTCCGGAGTCGCAGAACCGGTATCGCGCGGTCGGTCTTCCTGACGTAGCCGGCGTACTGCGGCATCTCCGCCGCGATCCGCTGCCAGGCGGCCTCGAGATCGGCGCCATCCAGAGTCTGGGCGGCGACTCGTGCGCGGCGCCCATCGCCGAATTCGACCGTCGCGTGAGGGTCCTTGGCCAGATTGAACAGCCATGCGGGGTTCCGGGCGGCGCCGCTGAGCGAGGCGATGATCAGCCAGGCGTTCGATCCCTCGGGCAGATACCCGAGGACTGCAGACCGAGGCTCCCCGGACTTCGCCCCGACGGTCTCCAGCACGAGTGTTGGCGCCCCACGGATGACCATCCCATGCCGGCGTCGGAACACCCCGCGGTTCATGTTGCTCAGGAAGAGCGCGATTCCACGCGGAAGGTTCGGCCACCACGCGCCACGCGTTCCGGTCGGCGGGACCTTGACGGTCATGACACGACTCTACCTCGCTTCCGATCCGGTCGGGATGTACCGCTCGGGCCTATTGTGTTCGCGCCACTGTGGAGGAGCTCGCCGTGCTGACTGCCCCGTCGATCCACGTCACCCGGGATCGGTACCACCTCGCCTGGGATCCCGCGATCGAGCCGATCGAGACCGTCGACCAGGGCGCCGTCGTCGAGTTCGACCTCCTCGACGCGAGCTGTGGCCAGCTCGACGCCGACTGCGGGGTCCCCCAGCTGCTGAGGCTTGACTTCGAGCGCGTCGACCAGGTCGTCGGGCCGATCGCAGTCGACGGCGCCGAGCCCGGCGACACGCTCCAGATCGACCTGCTCGCGTTCCGGCCGGCCGACTGGGGCTGGACCGCCATCATCCCCGGCTTCGGCCTCCTGGCCGACGAGTTCCCGAAGCCCGCCTACCACGTCACCCGAATGGGCCCGAGCGGGCCGATCGAGTTCATGCCCGGGATCCGCCTGCCGCGCGCGCCGTTCTGCGGCGTCATCGGGGTTGCGCCGGCGGCCGGCCCGTTGTCCACGATCCCGCCCGATGTCCACGGCGGCAACATGGACACCCGCCACCTCGTGGCCGGCTCGACGCTGTTCCTGCCGGTGTTCCAGCCCGGGGCGCGGATCTCCATTGGCGACGGCCACGCGACGCAGGGCGACGGCGAGGTCTGCGGGACCGCGATCGAGACGCCGATGCGGGCGACGGTGAAGCTCACCGTGCGCAGGGACATCAAGGTCACGGCGCCGGAGTTCCTCGCCGCGCCCGATCCGAACGCCGAGCTCCGCAACGGCCGGCGCTACTCGACTGACGGCGTCGGGCCGGACCTGCTCGGCGCGGCGAAGGACGCGACGCGCCGCATGATCGACTGGCTCGGCCGCGAGCACGGCCTCAGCCCGGCCGACGCCTACATGCTCTGTTCGACCGGCGTGGACCTGCGCATCAGCGAGATCGTGGACCTACCCAACTACCTCGTCACGGCCTACTGCCCGCTGGGCATCTTCGACTAGCCCTCGCTGACAGCCTCGCCGAGGCTCTTCACCGCCTGCGGGCGGTTCGCGTTCACGACAAAGAAGAGCACGATGCCCGCGACCATCCAGAGGCCGACGAACAACGGCACGAAATCGAAGGGCGCGACGAGCGGCGGAACCTCGGCGTTGAGGATCGGGATCGTGACGCCGCCGAGGACGCCCAGGAAGGCCGGGATCATCGCGACCACGCCGAGCAGCGGGATCAGGCCGTGCCGGATCCAGCTGAACTCGCCACGCTTGCGCATGAAGTAGTAGCCGAACGACGCGACGTTCACGGCGATGTACATCCCGGCAAACAGCAGGCCGAGCATGTAACCGATAAACACATACGTCGTCAGCGGCCCGCCGTAGACTGCGTTTTTGAACACGAAACCGAGCACCACGGCGAGGACCGCGCCGAACAGCGCCTGGACGTGGACCGCCAGCGCGGGCGTCTTGTAGGTCGGATGGACCGTTCCGAGCGGGGCCGGCAGCAGGCGCGAGCGGCCGAGGGCATAGATCGCCCGCGTCGCGGCCGTCGCTCCGGAGTTCGCGTTGGCCAGTGAGCTGTTCAGGATCGCGAGCGCGACCAGGATGCCGCCGATCCCCGGCAGGACTTGCTCGGCCATGAAGCCCCACGGATCGCCGTTGTTGAAGGTGTAGAACTCGGCGGCCATTCGGTCCGGGCCGAAGAACACGGTCGCCGCGTAATAGTTGAACGTGTAGAACAGCCCGATGAGGATTGCCGAGGCGAGCACGGCCCGACGGATCGTCCGCTTCGGGTCGCGGGCC
Source organism: uncultured Anaerolinea sp. (assembly GCA_964468305.1). GTDB lineage: Bacteria > Chloroflexota > Limnocylindria > Limnocylindrales > CSP1-4 > UBA5189. The sequence continues at coordinate 3,681 of CAYXVP010000140.1, forward strand.
TCCTCGCCGAGCGGTGCGGCCGCCTCGAAGCCGACGAAGGCGAGCAGGCTGAAGACCATGCCGGTGAGCACTGGGGTCAGGCCCGCGTTACCTGGGACGAACACGCTGAGCGTGTTTCTGCTGCCGGCGTTGATGACCAGCAGGAGCGGAATGAGCAGGAAGATCCCGATCTCGATAAGACCGAGGACCACGCCCGCTCGTGTCGAGAGGCTGATGCCGCGGTAGTTCAGGAACCAGACGACGGCCGCACACGCGAGCGCGCCGACGATCCAAAGGTTGTCGTTCTCGATGCCGGCGTAGCCGAGGAGGACGGACAGGTAGAGCCCGAACGCCGCGAACAGCGCCGGTGCGACGAGGGGCTCGGCCAGCAGGAACGCCCACGCCATGAGCCAGCCGAAGAACGTGCCCAGACCCTGGCTGACGTAGGTGTACATCCCCCCCGCGGACGACATGTGGCGGGACAGCTCGCCGATGGAGTAGGCGGTCAGCAGGCTCGCGAGCAGTGCGAAGACGACCGCGAGCGGAGTCTGCCCTCCTGCGAATGACGTCGCGGCCCCGATCGAGAGGGCGACAGCGACGGCCGGCGCCATGTGGGTGATCGACTGAAACAGGACCTCCGTGAGGCCGATCGCTCCGCGCTGAAGCCCGGCCTCGGGGCGTGCCCCGGCCATCGGATTCTTCCTCCCTCCCGGCGAGCCGTGGGCACGGCCTCCTGTGCCGGAATGCGGCGATGGTATTCCCGGGGTTCAAGTCCAAATCAAGGCTGTAGCCCAATCCCTCGCCCGCGCCTTAGCCCGACGGTCGGCGCAGGCCGGCATCACGCCGGTCGCGCAGCGAGGGATCGGCGATGCAACTATCTTCGGCGGCCTGCTTCGAGGCCGCGTTCACCGACCACCGAGACGGACTCGTCCGCTATCTGACCTGGTTCACGCATGACCCGGAGGCAGCGCAGGACTTCGCCCAGGAGGCATTCCTGCGCCTGGCCCGCGAGCGCGACGCCGGCCGCGCGCCGGACCACGTCGACGCGTGGCTGCGTCGGGTCGGCGCGAACCTGGCCACGAGCCAGGCCCGACGCGGCCAGGTCGCGAGCCGCTACGAGCGTGCGCTGCAGCAGCCACTGGAGCCGCGCAGCCCAGAGTCGATCGTCGAGGGTGGCGAGCTTGCCGCCGAGGTCGGGACGCTGGTCGGCGAACTGTCCGTGACTGAGCGGCGGGCGGTCCTGCTCGCCGCCAGCGGGGCAAACGGTGGCGAGATCGCAGCCGCGGTCGGTCGCACGCCCGCCGCCACGCGCACGCTCCTCTGCCGGGCGCGGGCAAAGCTCCGCCTGGGCATGCGGCAGGCGGGGTACGCGACCGCGTGAATTTGGGCATGCATTCTGGCCGAGGCCGCCGCGTATGATCCGGGCGCCGTGGCGGACCTCCCGGGTCGCCGTTCGTTCGTCGGGCGTGCGGCGGAGCTCGCCCACCTTCGCGGCGCGCTCGAGGCGGTGATCGCCGACCACACCGGCAAGTGTCTCGTCATTGGCGGCGAGGCGGGCATCGGCAAGAGCCGCCTTGTCGCGCGGTTCCTGGACGACATCAAGGGCACGACCGCGCTCGAGCGCACGACCGTGCTCGAGGGCGCGTGCCTCGACGTTGAGCGCGACACGTTGCCCTACGCGCCATTCGTCGAGATCCTGCGCGACATCGTCCGGGCGACACCCGAGGGCCGCCTGCCGGCATTGCTCGGTCCGGCCAGGGCGGATCTCACCGGACTCCTGCCGGAGCTGGCAGTACGCGCCGCGGATCTCGCGCCTGGACGAGAGCTCGATCGAGCCTCCCAGGCGCGCCTTTTCGAGCTGATCCTCGGCGTCCTCGAGCGCCTCGCCATGGAACGCCCGGTGGTCCTGGTCGTCGAGGACGTCCAGTGGGCCGACCGGTCGACCCTCGGGCTCCTCGGCTTCCTCGCCCGCGCGCTGCGCGACGACCCCGTGCTCCTGATCATCACCACGCGCACCGAATCGACGAAGGCCGGCGTCGGCACGCTCGAGTTCCTGGCCGAGCTCGAGCGCGAGGACAACGTCGATCGGATCGAGCTCATTCCGTTTTCGCGCGACGAGGTTGCCGAACAGGCGGCGGACCTGCTCGACCTGCCGCCGCCCGCGGGCGACGTCGACCGCCTGCTATCGCGCACGGACGGCAACCCGTTCTACGTCGAGGAGCTGCTGGCGGCGCAGGGAATCCAGGCCGCCATCCCGCCGGTGCTCCGCGACGTGCTCGCCGCGCGCGTCGCCGGTCTGTCACCGGCCGCG
>CAYXVP010000141.1:0-5922 GCA_964468305.1 uncultured Anaerolinea sp.
CGGCCATGGCCGCGGCCGCGACCACGCGGGCCGCCTCTGACGGCGGGACGGCGGGCTCCGGCGGGGACGATTGAGGTGGAGCTGGTCGTCGTCGGGCTGCCCGGCAGCGGCAAGACCGCGGTCGGCAGGCGGGTCGCGGCCCGACGCGGTGCGACTTTCGTCGACCTCGACGAGCTCATCGAGCGCCAGGCCGGCGCCCGGATCCCCGACGTCTTCGCCGCGGAGGGCGAGGCTGGCTTCCGGCGGCGCGAGCGGGAGGCGATCGAGGGCCTCGGCGTCCCCGACCAGGGTCCGGCCCTGACCCGGGTCATCGCCCCGGGCGGCGGCGCGATCGTCGACCCGCGCAATCGCTGGCGCCTCTTCCGCCACCGCCGCGTGGCCTGGCTCGACGTCCGCCCGGAGGTCGTCGCGCAGCGCCTCCGTCGCAGCCCGACGGTGCGACCGCTCGTCGCCGGACGAGATCCCCTCGGCGCGATTCGCGAGCTCGGGGCGTCGCGCGGCCACTTCTACGCGGCCGGCACGCGGGTCGGTGGTGTCGCCGAGCTGGCGATGGTGGTCGCCGCCGTTGATCAGCTGCTCGACGTTCCCGCCGCCGCCGGTTCGGTCCTTCTTCGAGCGGACACCAAGATCGGCCGGCTCGTCGTCGGCGAGAACATCGCCGGTCGCGAGGTCGACGCCGCGCTGCGCGAGCTCGAGGCACGGCGCGCGATCCTCGTCTCCGAGCCGGGCGCGTGGGCTGCGGTCGGGGCGAGGCTCGCCGACGAGCTGGCGGCGAGCGGCCTGCCGGTCGAGCGCGTCCTCGTCCCGCAAGGGGAGGCGGCGAAGCGATTGTCGGTCGTCGAGGACGCCGCTCGCGAGCTGGCGCGCCTGCGCGTGGAGCGGCGTGAGCCGCTCGTCGCGGTCGGCGGTGGCGCGCTCGGTGACACGGCGGGCTTCCTGGCCGCGACATGGCTGCGCGGTGTCCCACTTATCCACGTCCCCACCACGCTCGTCGCGCAGATCGATTCATCGATCGGCGGCAAGACCGGCGTCGACCTCCCCGAGGGCAAGAACCTCGTCGGTGCGTTCCATCAGCCGGCGTCGATCGTCGTCGACGTGGCCGTCCTGGCCACGTTGGACGTCCGCCAGCGCCGCGCGGCGCTCGCCGAGGCGGTCAAGATGGCGGCGCTCGGGGACGAGCGGCTGTTCGCCGTCCTCGAGACCGATGGCCCGGCGATCGCCGCGGGTGACGCGAGCGCAACCGAGTCCGGCTCCCTGGCCGAGGTCGTCGAGCGCGCCGCGTGGGCCAAGGTCCACGTCGTCCTCGCCGATGAGCGCGAGAGCTCCGGTCGGGTCGCGCTGAATCTCGGGCATTCGCTCGGACACGCCATCGAAGCGGCGGCCGGGTTCGGCGACCTCCTCCACGGCGAGGCCGTGGCCTACGGCCTCCGGGCGGCAGCCCGGATCGGGGTCGAGCGCGGCGTCACGCCCACGGACCGCGCCGAGAGGATCGAGCGGCTGCTCGATCGGCTCGAGCTTGGCGTGGCCCCGCTCTCGCTGAACCCGGCGTCGGTGCTCGATACGCTTGGGCTCGACAAGAAACATGCCGCCGGCGCGCTGCGCTGGGTCCTGCCCACCGCTGACGGCTGGGCGATCGACGCGGACGTCCCGGAGGATCTCGTTCAGGCAGTCGCCACCACCGTGCTCGCCGGGCGGCGGTCCCCTTCGACAGCCGCGGCCGGGGCTGCTGTCACGGCCGTCCGCTCGTGACCCGCGGGCATGGGAACCGCATCCTGATCCTGAATGGGCCGAACCTGAACCTGCTCGGCACGCGCGAGCCGGAGATCTACGGCACGCAGACGCTCGACGACATCCATACCGCGCTCGGCCGCCGGGCGGTCGAGCTCGACATGGAGATCATCTTCGTCCAGTCGAACCACGAGGGCGTGCTGATCGATCGCATCCATGAACGGGACTTCGACGCGGCGATCGTCAATGCCGGCGGGCTGACCCACACGTCCGTCGCCCTTCGCGACGCCCTGCTCGGCGTGGCGAAACCATTTGTCGAAGTCCACCTCACGGATCCGTCGACGCGGGAGCCGTTCCGCAAGGTCAACTTCCTCGCCGACGTGGCGATTGCGTCGATCGTGGGCCACGGTGCCCAGGGCTACAACGAAGCCCTCGAGCGGCTCGCGGAGCGCTTCGAGCGCAAGCCGTGAGCGCGGCGGGAGGCGGGCGCCGGACCGATCGTTCGAGCCCGGAGCTCAATCGGCTCAGGGCCGAGATCGACGAGCTCGATCGGCGGATCGTGGGGTTGCTCAATCAACGCGCCGAGCTGGCGCGGGCCGTCGGCCACGAGAAGGCCGCCATCGGCCGACGGGCGATCCGCGATCGCCACCGTGAGCGTGAGGTCCTGCTCCGCGTCTCCATCGCAAACGAGGGCCCGATGTCGCAGGTGCACCTGCTGGCGATCTACCGCCGCCTGATCGCGTCGGCGCGGGCACTTGAGGCCGCCGAGCGGGAGCGGCTTGGGCGCGACGAGGACGAGCCGCCGGAGCCGCCAAGCGCGTGAGCGGCGGCCCGACAACTCGCTTCGCGCCGGCCCCGACCGGCCGCCTCCACCTCGGCCATCTCGCCAATGCGATCTACGTCTGGGGTTACGCACGCCTGCTCGGCGGCCAGGTCCTGCTGCGGATCGAGGACCACGACCGGCAGCGCTGTCGCCCCGAGTATGAGGTGGCCCTCCTCGACGACCTGGACCGGCTCGGGCTCGCCGCCGATGCACCCTCGCCGGACGCGCTTCGCGGCGGCCCGTCCTCGTTTCGGCAGTCGGACAACGGGGCGGTCTACGCGGCAGGGCTCGAGCGGCTGCGCCGCGTCACCGAGGTCTACGCGTGCGACTGCTCGCGCTCGACGTTCGCCGCGTGGCTGTCGGCCAATGGACGGCCGTTCATCGGGCCGGGCTGTCCCGGCGGTTGCCTCGGTCGTCGGCTCGAGCACGCCGGCCTCACCCTCCGAGCCGCGCTCGGCTCGGGCGAGGAGAGCTGGGAGGATCTCCTGCTCGGCGCTCGGTCAGCTCCGGTCTCGGCCGACGGCGACCTCCCGGTCCTCGATCGCAACGGCAACTGGACCTATGCCTTCTGCGTGGTGGTCGACGACATCCGCCACGGGATCGACCTCGTGGTCCGCGGCGAGGACCTCGTCGAAGCCACGCCCGACCAGATCCGCCTCGCCCGATTGCTCGGCCGCGAGACGCCACCGCGCTTCGCCCACCACCCGCTGATCCGCCGCCCCGACGGGGCCAAGCTCAGCAAGGCCGACGGCACGACCTCGATCGGCGATCTCCTCGCTCAGGGCCGGTCAGCGTCGGACCTCGTCGGTGACGCCGCGCATCGAGTCGGGCTTGCGCGAGCGCCGGATCCCCTTTCCTTCGAGGAGGCCCTGGCCCTCGTCGGTTGACGATCATGCCTCCCCGGAGCGGTCCTCGATCTCCCATGCGTGGTCGAGGGCGTGCCAGGCGATCCGGCGGGCGGCGTAGCGCTGGGTCCACTCGCGGCCGGCGATCGGGCGCCCATCCGAGGGTTGGCGTAGCACCGCGAGCATGTCGGCGCGCAGTGACGCCACGGCGGCGCGGTTGCCGGCGAAGGGTTGCTTGACGCTGAGCCCGAGCTCACGGGCGTAGTACCCGTCGGACTCGTTCACGTGGCCGACCACCTTGTCGCGGTCGCGGCCGCCCCCGCGCGGGCCCTTGCGGAGCTCAGCCGGCGCCTTCGCGGCGACCTTGTCGAAGGTCACCCAGGCGGCCTCCACGACCGCCGCGAGGCGCAGTGCCTCCGTCCCGTCGACGGGTCGAGTGTCAAGCTCGTGCGTCCGGCTCGGCACCCCGAACTCGGTGCCCGAGCCGCCGTCCAACCGTTCGACGACGTCGACATCGAACGACTCGGGGAAGGGCAGGCCGGCGGCCGTGGCGATCGGTGCGTACCTCGGTCCGTACGCCAGCAGCGCATCGACCGCAAGCTCGTCGGTCTTCCCGGAGCGTGACCAGCCCGGCCAGTCGAGCGCGGTCGCGAACGTCTTCTTCGGCGCCGACTCGAGGGCGACGGCGAGGCGCTCATTCACGATCGCGACACTCGCTCGGCTCCTCCTATCCGCGGCCACTGCGTTTCAGCGCCTCGACGGCGGCGATGGCTCGCTCGAGCTGGCGGCGCTTCGCCTCGGGAAATACCTGCACGAAGAACACCACGACGGTGCCTGTCCAGAGCGCGAAACCAAGCGCGTAGATGAGGTCCCCGACCAGCCGCCAGGGCTCGTCCGCCGCCCCGACCTTGATGAGGTAGCCAGCGACGTGAGCGACGAGCCCGAGCACGAGGGCGATGGCGAGAAACGAGCGCAGGATGCGATCGCTCGAGATGTACGGCTGCAGCAGATCGATGTTCTGGCCGATGATCTTGAGCTCCTCGTCGCTGAACTCGGGCCGGGATCGCTTCGGTTCGCCGCGTTCCGCCATCGTCAATCCTCCAGCTCGACCTCCCGATCGTCGACGGAGAGGCTAGGCCGGGGCTGCCGTCCCCGCACTCCGCAACGCGCCCACGAGTCTCGACAGCCCGGCGACGTCGCGCCCGTCAGGACCGAGGGCATCGACGAGCGCCGAGGCGACGATCACGCCGTCTGCGCCAGCCTTCGCGAGGGCTCTGACGTGCGCGGGACGGCTCACCCCGAAACCGACGCCGACCGGGATCGGCGACGCGGCCTTGACGTCGCGGACCAGGCGCGCGACCTGCGGCGGCAGGCTGCTGCGGGCACCCGTCACGCCGACGAGCGAGACGCAGTACAGGAAGCCGGAGGCGCGATTCGCGATCCAGCGGCGCCGCTCGGGCGGCGTCGTCGGAGCGACGAGGTAGACGACGGCGAGGCCGGCCGCATCCGCGACCGCTTCGAACGGCGCGCCCTCGTCGGGCGTGAGGTCCGCGACGATGATCCCCGAGGCGCCGGCGTCCGCGAGGCGACCGGCGGCCTCGCGACCATCGCCGCCGCCGATCACCTGGTTGGCGTAGCACATGGGCACGAGCGGAACGTTCGGGCGGGCGGCAGCAATCCGTCGAACGAGCTCGATCGAGCGGTCGAACGTCGCGCCGGCCGCGAGCGCCGCCGCGGACGCGCGCTGGAGCGTCGCTCCATCGGCGAGCGGATCGGAGTACGGCAGGCCGACCTCGAGAAGGTCGGCCCCCGCGTCGATGCACGCGATGGCCGCCGCGTAGCTCCCTTCGAGGTCCGGGTAGCCCGCGACGACGTACGGCACGAGCGCCGTGCGCCCCGCCCGCCGCGCCGCGTCGAACGCGTCGCCGATGCGGCGCGCTCCGGAGGCGCTCATGCCTGTCGCTCCCGCCACTTGCCGAACGACGCGAGGTCCTTGTCGCCGCGCCCGGAGAATCCGAGCAGCACGAGCGCGTCGGCCGGGTACGGAGCGCCGCTGCCCTCCGTGCCCGCGAGCAGGCGCGGCAGCGCGGAGATCGCGTGCGCCGTCTCGAGCGCCGGCAGGATGCCCTCCGTCTCGGCCGTCAGGGCCATCGCCGCGAAGGCGTCGTCGTCGGTCGCGGCCGCCAGCTCGAGGCGGCCGGCGGCATGGAGCGCGGACAGCTGCGGGCCGACCCCCGGGTAGTCGAGCCCTGCTGACGCCGAGATCGCCTCGACGACCTGGCCGTCCCGGTCCTGGAGCATCATCGAGCGGGCGCCGTGGAGGATGCCCGGCGTGCCGCCGGCGAGGGCCGCCGCGTGGCGTCCGGTAGCAATCCCCTCCCCCGCGGCCTCGGCCACAGCCAAGCGCACGGACGGCTCGCCGATGAACCGGCTGAGCAGGCCGATCGCGTTCGAGCCCCCGCCGACGCAGGCCAGCGCGAGGTCCGGCAGGCGGCCCTCCGCCTCGGCGAGCTGGACGGCGGCCTC
>CAYXVP010000142.1:0-5895 GCA_964468305.1 uncultured Anaerolinea sp.
GCTTGTTGGGCGTTGGGACCGGAATCGCCGTCCACAGGCGGTGCGAAGCGCCGGCCCGGATGTCACTGCTCCTGGCGTGGCTTGGCCTCGCTCCGAGGATTGCGGTCCTGCAGCTCGTCCTGCTGACCACCCAGGAGAACCTCGAACGGGCCGCCATCGGCGAGGGCATGCCCGGCCCCGGCATCCTCCTTACCCCGGAGTACGCCGGCGGGGCCTGGATTGCCCTGGCCGTCGCGCTCGCCGTCAGCCTCATCGCTGCGCTCTTCGCGTGGCGGCGGAAGGTGCTGCTCGCTCGCCTGCGCGCAGCTCGCGCGCGGCTCCCGCGCGTCCGCGCCTCGGTTCCGCGACCGGTCGCCCGCTTGTCGGCGCCGGTCGAGTCCGTGCTGGGGCGCCGGTCAGCCCTGCGGGCGCCACCGATCGTGGGCGCCGCCTAGCCCTCGACCGTCGCATTTCGGCCCTCCCGGGCGCCGTCGGTCGGGATCCGACCGCACGACGACCCATGGAAGGAGGACCCCGTGGTTTCCCGCATTCGGCGCAGCCGCGCCGTGCCGCTCGCGATCGTTCCAGTCGCGCTGCTTCTCGCCTTGATTCAGGCGCCGATCGTCGCCGCCCACGGCCACGCCACCGCGTCGGGCTTCAACCTCGCGATCGGCTGGTCGGTTGAGCCCGCCCTCGTCGGCCAGCCGAACGCAGCCCAGCTCTTCGTCTACGACGCGGATCAAAAGCCGATCACAGACATCCCCGCGGACGCCATCAGTGTCGTGGTCTCGACCGGAGGCCAGGACAGCCCAAGCTTCAGCCTCGCGCCCGTCTTCGACCTCGAGGAGGGCCTCGGCACCCCCGGCGAATACGCCGCCGACATCATCCCGACCGCCCCGGGCGACTACTCGTTCCACTTCACCGGGACCATCCACGGGAAGTCAATCGACATCACGATGGCGTCAAGCGACACGACGTTCGATAGCGCCGTTGCAGCCGCCGACATCGAGTTTCCCGTGAAGCAGCCGACGCTCACCGAGGTCGGGACACGGCTCGATCGGATCGATGGCCGGATCGACGCCCTCCAGTCGGCCGCCCCCGCGCAGAACGCGATCGCCGATGCGCAATCGGCCGCGGCGGCCGCCCAGAGTGCGGCAGACCGGGCCGTGCTGGTAGGCGCGCTGGTCGGCGGCGCCGGGCTCGTCGCGGCAGTGATCGCCCTCGCCCTCGTGTCTCGGGCTCGCCGGCCGGTCAGCGGAGGGTGACCTTCTTCGGATGGAGGATCACCACCCCGCGGTCCTCCGTCTCCGTCCTGATCCTCGCCGGCGCGATGCTCCGCGCCGTCGCGTTCCCGGCCCTGGCCGAGGGACACGCCCTGCTCCAGTCCTCCGATCCCGCGGCAGGCGCGACGCTTGGCAGCGCGCCGTCCTTCGTCAGATTGACCTTTGGTGAGACGCCGGACCCCAGGCTCAGCTCGGTGAAGGTCCTCGACAGCGCGGGGCAGGACCATGTGAGCGGGCCGATCGCCGGCCTCTCGGACCCGCCCGATTCGATCCAGGTCCCGGTCGGGCCCCTCGCCGATGGCGCCTACACGGTCTCGTGGCGGACGGTGTCATCGGTCGACGGCCACGTGGCCGCCGGCTCCTTCGTTTTCGGCGTCGGGGTGGCTCCGCCAAGCGGGCCACCGAGCCAAGCCGGAGGCGGCGTCAGCGAGTCTGGGTCGCCGCCCGCGATCGCCGCCCGGTGGATCCTGTACCTCGGGCTCGTCGCCCTCATCGGCGCCGCGTTCACGGCCCTCGCCGTGTCCCGTCGCGACGTCCGGGACCTGCTCACGCTCGCGGCGGCGGGCTGGGTGCTCGCCGCGCTGGGCACGATCGGAGTGATCGCGGTGCAGTGGGTGGAGGCGGGCGCCCCGCTGGAGACGCTGGCGGGCAGCTCCGCCGGCGTCGCGGCCCTTGCGAGACTCAGCGCCATGGGCCTGATCGGCGCTGCCCTCGCCGGGCTCGCGACGATCGTGGTGCTCCGCGGGCGGCGCGGCTGGGCGCTCGTCGGGATCGCGACAGCAGTCGCCCTCGGCGTGGACGTCGCGACGGGCCATGCTGCGGCGGGAGAAGGCTGGGCCGTGCAGGTTACGGCGCAGTGGCTCCACGGCCTCGCCGCCGGCTGGTGGATGGGCGGGTTGGCCGCGCTGCTGGTCGTCTTGCGGACCACGCCCCCCGACGAGCGCCTCGACACCGCGCGCCGGTTCTCATTCTGGGCCGGCATCGCCCTGGTGGTCGTGATCGCGACGGGAACGCTCCGGGCCTGGGTCGAGATCGGGACGCTCGACGCGCTCGTGACCTCGGATTTCGGTCGGGTCGTGCTCGCGAAGAGCGTGATCCTGCTCGGCCTCGCGTCGCTGGGAGCCTTCAACCGGTTCACAAACCTGCGCAGCGCGGCCCGGGTTCTCGGCGGCATCCGGCGGGTCGGCGGCGCGGAGCTGACACTCGCGCTGCTCGTCTTCGGCTTCTCGGCGCTCCTGGTGAACCAGACGCCCCCGACGTCCGCCGGGACGAACCCGCAGCCGTTCGCGCAGCCGATCATTGCGACGGGGCATGACTTCGGGACCAGCGTCCGCGCGCGGCTCGTGGCGACCCCCGGGGCGGCCGGCCAGAACCAGTTCGACCTTGCGCTGACCGACTACGACTCGGGCGCCGCCGCCGACGCAGCTGCCGTGAAGCTCCGATTCCAGCTCCTGTCAGAGTCGGGCGTCGCGCCATCGACGCTGCAGCTGCAGGCCGCGGAGCCCGGACGGTTCGCCGCAGCGGGCGCGAACCTGTCCATCGACGGCGTCTGGCAGATCACCGCCACGATCACGATCGGCCGTGGCGCCGTCGACGTGGTGCTCCTCGCGGCGACAAAGGTCACATCGCAGCCGGTCGAGAAGCTGGTCTCGCAGGGCCTCCCGACGATCTACACGTCCCAGCTGGGTCAGGCCGGCTCGGCTCAGGTCTACCTCGACCCCGGCCGGCCGGGGCAGAACGAGCTGCACGTGACCTTCTTCGATCCGGCGGGAAAGGAGCTGCCGACGCAGTCCGCGACGATTGCCGTCTTCGCGGCGGACGGAGACGCGGCGATCCTCCAACCCCGCCAGCTCGAACCCGGTCACTTCGTCGCCGCGATCGACGCCGTGCCCGGCGATCTCACCGTGGACGTCGTGAGCCCGCTGCCGAGCCCTGGAACGGGCCAGCTCCATCTCCATGTCACCATCGAGGTCAGCGCATGAGTCCAACCCCACGTTTGCTGCACCGAAATGTCATCGCCACGCTCGTGGTCGCGCTCGTCGTCGCCGCCTGCGCGCAGCCAGGGGCGCCGACGCAACCGGCCCTGCCCTCCGGGTCGCTTGGCCCCCGGCCCGCCTCGCCGGCGACGGTCCGAATCCTCCAGCCGACGGCCGGCTCGACCGTGACGGGCACGACCGTCCACATCGTCCTGGAGCTGACCGGTGCGACGATCGTCCAGCAGACCACGACGGACATCAAGCCGACGGAAGGCCACCTGCACCTGTACGTCAACAACCAGCTCGTGTCGATGAACTACGGCCTGGAGCAGGACATCCCGGTCCAGCCGGGCACCATCGTGCTGAAGGCCGAGTTCGTCGCGTCGGATCACGCCCCGTTCAACCCGCGGGTCTGGTCGTCCGAGGTCATCTTCAGCGTGCACGGATGAGCCGCGGCCGGGCGCTCGGCTGGCTCGCGATCGCGGTTGGACTCGGGCTGGCCCTCGCGGTCCAGCTGCGGGCGCCCGTCGGCGTGCCGCTCTACGACGGCGTGGTCGTCGCCGAGCCGTACCGCTACCTGCACCCGACGGGGAACCAGCCGGGCGACCCAACGAACGCGACGACAACAGAGCCGGTCGATGGCACGAAGAGCCCGATCTTCGCGATCGCGACCGACGAGCAGCCGCCCCAGGCACAGCTGGTGTCCCAGGACGACGCGTTCCAGCTGGCTGCGGGAACGACCGACCTCAAGATCTCGATCACACCGGTCGACCCCGCCGTGCAGCCGACCTCTGGCTCGATCGCGGGCAACGTCTACCGGTTCGCGGTCACCGACCAGAGCGGGACCCCCCTGGCGACCAAGCCGTGCGACACGTGTCGCTCGCTCGTGCTCCGCGCGCCGGAGAACGTCACCGAGGGCACGGTCGCGCACCTTGTGAACGGTGCCTGGGTCGGCGTCGCCACCTTCCAAGCCGGGACCGTCGCGATGTACGAGGCCAACGCCGATACGCTCGGCGATTTCGCGGTGATCACCGGCGCCGCGCTCCCAAGCGGCGGCGGCTCCGGGGGCGGCTCCTTGGGCGGCTCCTTGGGCGGCTCCGGGGGCGGCTCCGGGGGCGGCTCCGGGGGCGGCTCCGGGGGCGGCGGGCTGGACCCGCTGGTCTTCGGGGGCATCGCGCTCGCCGTGTTCTTCGCCGCGGTCGCGGTCCTGTTCTGGTATCGCCGGCGCCCAGCGCCGGTGCCCGTCGTGCGCCTCGGCCCCGGCCGCGGGCGCGTTCCATCGAAGCGCAAGGCGCCGCGCCGGCCGCCGAGCGGGAGGTCCGGATCGTGAATCGCGTCGTCGTTCGCGTGCTCGCCTGTGTGCTCGCCGTAGCGCTCTCGGGCTGCGGCGCAGCCCGCTCGCACGGCGGCCCGATCCGGATCGGGGCGGTCTTCCCGATCTCGAGCAACGCGGCGTCGCTTGCCGGCCCCGAACTCACGGGCGTGCGAATCGCCGCGGATGAGGTCAACGCCGACGGTGGCATCGACGGCCGGAAGATCGAGCTCGTGGTTCACGACCTGAAGTCGCGCGCCGACGCCGACTCGGTCATGCAGGAGCTCCGCGCGAGCGGCGTCCAGCTCGTCATCGGCGCGTATTCGTCGGACCTGTCGATCGCGGCCAGCGAGGCCGCCGACAAGGCCGGCCTCCTGTACTGGGAAGCGGGCGCCGTCGCCGATCGCCTGACCGGACGCGGACTGCCGCGCGTGTTCCGCGTCGGCGCGAGCGGCAGCAACCTCGGGGCGAACTCGTCCGACTTTGCCGCCACGGAGCTCGCGAGCCGGCTCGGCAAGCCGGCCTCCGAGCTGCGCATCGGGATTGCGGTCGCCGGCGATGACTACGCCCGATCGGTCGCCGACGCTGCTGAGGCGACCGCTCGCGAGCGGGGCATGCCGGTCGTGATCCGGCGCACGTACAACCTGAGCATCCCGGACTGGCCGGGCGTGATGGCCGACCTCGCTGCGGCCCGCCCCGACGTCCTGATTCTCGCCTCGCACATCCCGGACGGAATCGCCTTCCGGCAGGCGATGCTGGCCGCGGGCCTCAAGGTCGGGGCGCTGATCGGCTCGACGATGGCCGAGTGCGATCCGGACTTTGCCGGCGAGCTCGGGCAGGAGGCGGTCGGGATCTTTGCCTCGGATCGGCCGACGGCGGGGTTCCAGGCCTCGGCCCTCGGTCCCGAGGCGGCCGCCGCGTACGCGAGATTCGCCGGCGACTGGGCGGCCGCGTCGAGCGACGCATCCGCCCGAGGCGATGCGACCGCCGGCACTGGCGATGGAAATGTCGATGGCGAGTACGGCAGCGCCGAATACGCGATCCACGGCCCCGCCGAGGATGCAACCGCCGAGCAGTCGGAGGAAGCGCTGGCGGGCTACTCGGCGGGCTGGGCGCTCTTCCGGCACGTCCTGCCGGCGGCCGCCGCCAATGGCGGGCCGCTCGATGCCGCTTCCGTCGCCACAGCGGGTCGGGCGGTCGACCTGCCTGCCGGCCCGCTGCCGAACGGCGCCGGCCTGCGCCTCTCGACCGACCCGGCCCGCCTCGGGCAGAAAGAGCGCGCCGCCGCGGTCATCTGGCAAATGGCGGCGGGTCGGACGTACCCCCTTGTTCGGCCCGCCCCCTC
>CAYXVP010000143.1:0-5840 GCA_964468305.1 uncultured Anaerolinea sp.
CACGTTGCGCCCGTCGATCAGGATCCTTCCAGCGGCGCCGCCGCTGCGATCGCCACCGCGACTGGCGCCAAGCCCAAACCGAGCCGCGGCCAGTCCGCCCCGACCGGCGCCACGCGGTGCTGGCGCCCGACGCCGGCGCGATGGCATCGCGCCTAGCTCCAGCGCGGCAGCGCGGCGAGAAACTCTACGACGAGTGCCGCGGTCCGAGCCGGCTGCTCCATTGCGATCAGGTGCGCGACATCGGGCCATGACTCGAGCCGCACGTTCGGCGCCCCCTCCGCGAGCCGACGCGCCGCCGCTCGCGTCCCCGACGTGTCGAGCTCGCCGATGATCGCGAGAACGGGCACGCGGACATCGCCCAGTCGATCGTTGGCGCGTCGCTCCGGCTGGATCGGCGTTCCGTACTCCCGACCCGGCTCGAGGAGCTCGCGGTCCATGCGCTTGACCGCCTCGCGCACGTTCGGGACGCGGGACGTCGATTGACCGACGCCATCGACCCAGATCTGGACGTCGATCTCCGCGGCGAGGTCGGGCTTGCAGTCTTCCTCGGCCTTGCCCTCGGCGTCGAAGAGGACCTGCTCCGCTGTCGTCCGGCCGCCCTCGAAGCCGCCGACCCCGCCGCCCAGCCAGCACAGGGCGACGAACCGGTCCGGTGACTCGATGACCGCCTCGAGCGCATTCATCGCGCCCCACGAGTTGCCGACGACGGCCGCCCTGCCGACCCCGCGCGCAGCCATGACCGCCAGGAGATCAGCACGCGGCGAGAACTCGACGGCCTCGGCGGTCGACTCGCCGAAACCGCGCATGTCGTAACGGATGACGCGGTAGCCGGCCCAGACGAGGAGGGGCGTTAGCTCGTCCCACGAGCGGCGGTTCACGATCGCCGAGTGGACGAGCACGATCGGCGACCCCTCGCCCTCGTCCTCCAGTGCCAGCCGTCCGCCAGGAACGTCGAGCCAGACCGTTTCCGCAGGCACCGGGCGATGCTACCAGCGGCCGTTCGGGGCCCGAATCGTGCGGGTCGCTGCTCGGCCCTCCCCGCCAGCGCCTGAATCACGATGGTTTCGCTCAAGCAGAACGATCGCGAGGCGATGGCGAGCGGACGGATCGCACCGTCGCCTTGCCCGGGGTGCAACGCCATCGTGATTCGCGGGCCCTCGGCGGTCCTCGGTGGGCTCGAGACGAGAAGGATGGTTGCCCTCGGCTACGCATGGATCCTGGCAGTGGGCGTGCAACGGAGGCGCCGGCCGCGCTCGAAACAAGCCCTCGAACGGCGCCATGACGCTCAATTAGCCCGCTTCGCAGACTCCGCCGATATCGCGGCCTCCCGGCGGTCGTTCCGCATTGATGGAACTATCGTGATTCGGGGCCGCAGGGCGGAGGGAACCCTCCGCTTGAACGAGCGCGCGGCCCCGACGGCTAGCATCCGCCGGATGGCAGCCGCCGATCGATTGCTCCTTCTCGTCGATCTCGACGGGGTCGTCTACCGCGGCGCGGACCCGGTGCCCGGAGTGGCCGCCGTCCTGACGGCGCGCGCGAACGCGGGCGACGACGTGGTCTACGTCACCAACAACTCGATGCACTACCGAGCCGACTACGTCACCCGCCTGACTGACCTCGGCGCGCCGGTCGCGGCGGACCGGGTGGTCAGCGCCCCGAGGGCCACGGCGCTGTACCTGCGGGAGCGGCATCCGGAGGTGCGGCGGGTCCTTGCGGTGGGTGCCAGCGGGCTGGACCGCGAGCTGCGCGACGTCGGGCTCGAGGTCGTGAACGCGGGCTTCGCCGCCGAGCGGATGGCACGCGAGGGGATCGACGGGGTCGGCGCTGCCGGGGCGCCTGATGCGGTCGTGGCCGGGGTGGACCCGCAGCTCACGTACCTGCGCATCGCGGCCGCTGCCGACTGCGTGCGTGCCGGCGCGCGCTTCCTCGCCACCAACCGCGACCCCGTCTACCCGACCGAGCGCTGGCTCCGGCCCGGGGCCGGGTCCGTCGTCGCGGCCATCGAGGTTGCATCGGGCGTGACCCCGCTCACGATCGGCAAGCCGGAGCCGCTGCTGATGGAGGAGGCGGCGCACGCGACCGGCCGCGACCCCAGGGAGGCCTACGTCATCGGCGATGGCATCGTGACCGACCTCGCCGCCGCGAACGCGGTGGGCGCTCGAACCATCCTGATGCTCACTGGCGTGACGACGGGCGCCGCACTCGAGGCGCTCCCCAGCGCGGACAAGCCCTTCGCCGTCGCGGCCGACGCGACGGAGCTCGCCCAGGTCCTCGAGGGGCTCCGGCCGGCCTAGCCCCGACGGCTCAGGCCGATCCGACGGCTCAGGCCGATCCGACGGCTCAGGCCGATCCGACGGCCCAGGCCAATCCGAAGGCTCAGGCCGATCCGAACGCTCAGGCGGATGCGACGGCTCAGGCCGATCCTGCGGCCAGCTCGGGGATGCCCGCCGCCCAGCGGTCGAACTCGTCGCGCAACGGCGCGAGCGTCGCCTCGTCCGCGAACGCGACGTCGAGCGCAAATCGATCGATCGCCCACAGCTCGGGCAGGGTCAGCCCGATGTGGCCGACGGCCCGGCCGTACTCCTCGGTGAGCGAGACGTCGGACACCGTCGTGTCGTCGGTCGAGAGGGTCACGGGCGCACCCGCGCGATGCAGGCGCGCCAGCGAGTGGTGGGCGAGCGAGGGCGCGTCACCCGCCTGCACGTTCGACGTTGGGCACAGATCGAGGCACACGCCGCGCGTCCGCAGCTCCTCCACGAGCGACGGATCATCCGAGGCGCTCTGGCCGTGCGCGATCCGCTCCGGCGCGACCTCGAGGGCCCGCCACACCTGCGCGGCGCCGTTCCATTCGCCCGCGTGCACGGTGATGCGCAGGCCGCCCGCGCGGGCCGCCTGGAAGGCGCGGGCGTGGACGAGCGGATCCGGAAACGCCGCCTCCGGCCCGGCGAGGTCCCAGCCGGTCAGGCCCCGATCGCGGAAGCGTGACGAGGTCTCGGCGAGGTGGACGTTGTCCGCCGGGTCGTGGGATCGCAGGGCGACTGCGATAAGTCGCACGACGGTGCCGGTCCGGGCAGCGGCGGCCTCCGCGCCGCGGACGACGGCCTCGATGCCCTCGACGAGGCCGAGCCCGCGCCGGACGTGGAGCAGCGGACCCCAGCGGATCTCCACGTAGCGCACGCCCTCGGCCGCCTTGGACTCGACCAGCTCGCGCGTGATCCGCTCGAGCGCCTCGGCGTCCTGCATGAGCTCGATCGGCAGGTCGAACGCCCGCAACAGCTCGGCCTGGTCGCGGCACGGCATCGGTGCGACGAGCGCGTCGAACATGCCGCGCCAGGTGGTCGGCGCGTCGACGCCGCGCGTCCGGGCGAGCTCGAGCGCGGTCCCGACGCGCACCGAGCCATCAACGTGGAGGTGCAGCTCGGCCTTCGGCATCGCCTCGAGCAGGCGGGCGATGGCGGGCTCCAGATCGGCGGCCATGACGAGGCCGCTCGGCGTCTCCGGTCTGCGCATCGCCCGATGCTACGATCCGCGCCGCATGTCCAGCGCGCCGGCCCGATTGCAGCCGAACCTCATGCGGGCCGCCCGGGGAATCGTCTGGACCTTCCTCTTCGCGGTCCTCGCGGCCGGCGCTGCCGGCCTCGTCGCCCAGGCAACGCATCCTCCCGGCAGCCCTGCCCGAGCCGACCTGACCGCCGAGGGCGACGCCGCCCTGAACGCACGCCTCGACCAGGCGAGCCTGCGCCTGCAGGCCATCTCCGACGACGTCGACAGCCTCGCCGCGAGCGCCAAGGCTGCGCTCGAGGAGCTCAGCGGGACCGATCAGACGGCCGTCCAGGCCAGCCTCGAGCAGGGCAACCAGGCGGCCGACACGATCGATACGGCGGCCCACGCAGTCCTGGCGGGCCTGGCCGGGCTGCCCGGCGACGAACCCGACGCGGTGCTCCACTTCGGCAACGACACCCTCGCGCGCCGGGCCGCCGTTCTGGCCGCCCTCGACGCCGCGGCCGGCCTGAAGGCCAGCTGGCTCGTGGTCACGACGCAGGCGCTCCAGGCGTCGGACCTGCTGGCGCTGATCGGCGACCACGACCAGGTCGTGCTGAACGCGGCGGCGCAGGGCCGCAGCCGGCAGTACGGACCTGCCGCGACCACGCTCAACGACGCGATTCTCGACGTGGCAAACGTGAAGGAGCAGCGCGACAAGCTCATCGCCGACACCGGCCCAACCGTCCTGGACGAATGGATCGAGCGAAACCGCAACTACGACTTGGCGCTCCAAGCGCTCTACGTCGCGCTCGAGCAGTCGCACGGGAAGGTCACGGTCAAGGTGCAGGCGGCCCGCCGGCTCGAGCGGGAGGCATTCGCGCAGCTGCCACCCGACCGGCGGACGATCATCGTCATCGTCGCGGAGGTTGCGCGCGGCGGACTGACCCAGGCGGTGCTCGCGATCGAGGATGCCCGCGGTCGGATCGACGACGCCCTGGCGGAGGCCGGCAATCAGCCCTCTCGCTCCGGTGGGCCGACCGAGAGCCAGGCTCCCGTCGCCACGGAGGGACCCGAGCAGAGCCTCGCCCCGGGCGAGTCCGGGGTGCCCCTCCCCTGATCGTCGCGGTCCCGGGACCGTACACTCGCGCCGCGCTGCCCAGCGCCCGCCACCACGTCCAAGGGGGTCTCTCGTGCAGGTACGCATCGCCGCCGATCAGCCGTGGGACGTCAAGGCCGACGTGCTTGTCGTGCCGGTCCTCGGCCAGCCGGCGTTCACCGGTCCGCTCGGCGAGCTCGACCAGCGGACCGGCAAGGAGCTGTCGGCCCTCGTCGACTTCGGCGAGCTGCGCGGCAAGCGCTTCAAGGCGGCCCTGGCTGGGGCGGGCCCGGATGGAAAGGTCGGGGCGAGGCGGATCCTGCTGGTCAACGGCGGGCTCGCCACGGACCTCGACCGGGAGTCGGTCGTCAAGCTCGCCGCCGCGTCGATCCGACGGCTGGCCGGCCGGGACGTTGCCTCACTGGCGATCTGGCTCTCACCGCTCGCCGACCTGCTCGAGGGCGGTGCGGCGGCGGTGGCGGAGCTCGGGGCACGCGGAATCGTCGAGGGCGGCTACGAGCCGGCCCGGATCTACCGCGAGGGCTACGAGGAGGGCGCCCCGCAGCTGAAGGAGCTCGTGCTCGTCGCGGCCGACGAGGACATTGGCCGCCTGGCCAAGGCCGCCGAGCGCGGCACGATCATCGGGGAAGGGGCGAATCTCGCTCGCACCCTGTCGAACCGCAGCTCGAACGACGTGAGCCCGGAGGTCCTCGCCGAGGAGGCCTACACCCTCGCCAAGAAGCACGGCCTGTGGATCGACGTCATCGGGCCGGAGAAGGCCAGCGAGATGGGCATGGGCCTGTTCATGGCGGTCGGCCGGGGCAGCGACAACCCGCCCCGCATGATCGTCATGCGCTCGGGCAAGAAGGGCGAGAAGGACGCGCTCGGCCGGCACCTCGCCATCGTCGGCAAGGGCGTGTGCTTCGACACGGGCGGCATCTCGATCAAGCCATCCGACCGGATGGAAGAGATGAAGATGGACAAGACCGGCGCGTGCACGGTCATCACAGCCATCGCGACCGTCGCGCGGCCCTCCCCGGGGACGCCGCTGCTGGCCGTGGCGCCCGCCGTCGAGAACATGCCCGGGCCGCATTCGACCAGGCCCGGTGACGTCGTGACGGCGCTCAACGGCAAGAAGGTCGATATCACGAACACGGATGCGGAGGGCCGCCTCATCCTGGGCGATGCGCTCACGTGGGCCGAGCGCCTCGGTGCGACCCATCACGTCGACGTCGCGACGCTGACCGGTGCGGTCGCACGG
>CAYXVP010000144.1:0-5831 GCA_964468305.1 uncultured Anaerolinea sp.
GTCTCGACCGCGTGGACGTAGGCGTCGTGGCCGAGGCTGGTCTGGCCCTCGAGACCGCCTGGCGCGCTGCCAGGCGTCCGCCCTCCACTGGATTCGATGCCCGTCCGTGCATATCCGTTGGAGGACGAGGTGGCTGCCGGTCGCGTCGCGGCCCCGATCTCAGCCGCTGACGGCCGGCTCGTGCGCTCGAGCGCGTCGAAGATCGCCTCCTCGGCGATCCGGTAGCGGCCCTCGAGATCGGGGGCCTCGGTGTGGAGCGAGGCGATCGCGGACAGGGTGTGGGTCAGGTGGTCGAAGACGAGGACGAGATCGGTCTCGATGAACGCTGCCGTCGGCGTCCCCACGGGATCGGCGTCCGGCAGGGGCACGGACGGCTCGAAGATCGAGACGGCGTCGTACGCCAGGGCCCCGACCGCGCCGCCGGTAAATCGCGGCATGCCCTCGGTCGGCTGGACGCGGCGCCGCCCGACGAAGGACCGAATGGTGAGCAGCGGATCCGGCGCCTCGGCGGTCCGGATCGGCAGCTCCGGGTCGTAGCGGTCGACGGTGACCGGTCGATCCTGGACGCGGGCCGTTCCGTCTCGGATCTCGAGCAGCTTCCGAGGCCCCATCCCGAGGAACGAGTAACGGCCGAGCCGCTCGCCGCCCTCGACGGATTCGAGGAGGTACGCCGGCGTGGCGCCGTCATCGAGTCGGAGGAAGGCGCCGATCGGCGTCTCCAGGTCGGCCGCGCGGGTCGCGCGCAGGAGCAGCGTGTCGGCGTTCGAGGCGAGCCGCTTGGCCTGGGTCAGGCTGAGCGGATCGTTGCTGGTCACGTGCGGCGCCTCCGGGAATCGAAACGACCTTCCGTCCCGGGACGAAAGGTCGAGCCTTCCGCGGTGCCACCCTCATTCGGCGATGCCGCACTTGCCTGACCGACAGGAGGCGTTCCCGCCGCCGATCGGCGCTGCCCTGTATCGCTGGCGCTCTGCGCCGGAGCCTACTTGGCGATGCCGTTCGGTCCGGAGGCTCCCGGGTCCATTCGCCGCCGCCGCCGCCCCGGTTTCCACCAGCCACCGGGTCTCTCGGCCGACGCTCGACGGGTACTCGTCCCGTTCGCAGCCCGTATTCGATTGGTCCGGGAGTCTAGGCACCGACCACGCGGCACGTCAAGGAGTCGGGTCAGACGTAGCGGTTCTCGGCGTAGCACCACGTGAAGCCCTTGCCCGCGGGCATCTCGAGGATCACGGGATGCTGCGTCCGCAGGGCGTGCGCGCGGCCGTGGCTCAGCTGCGACTCGCAGCAGCCGACATGGCCGCACGTCGCGCAGAGCCGCAGCCGGTTGTCGGAGCCGCATTCCTCGCAGCGATCGCCGCTGGGCGAGGCGATCGTCTCCGGCATGTGCTCGCACGCGGGTTCGAGTCGGGCGCGGGCCAAGTCCATCGCGCGCCGAAGCGTACTCGGATGTGAGAATCGCGCTCGATGGAATTCGAGGCGGACCAGCCAGTCGTCGCTGTCGTTGGCAGCCTGAACATCGACCTGATCGCGTACACGAGGCGCGTCCCGAGCGCCGGCGAGACGGTGATCGGTCAGCGGTTCCAGATGGGGTTCGGTGGCAAGGGCGCGAACCAGGCGGTGATGGCGGCCCGCCTCGGCGCCCGAGTCGCGATGGTGGGCGCGCTCGGCGACGATGTCTACGCCGGCATGACGTTCGACAATCTGCGTACCCAGGAGGTCGACGCCAGGCACGTCGCCCGCGTGCCCGGCCCGAGCGGCGTCGCGCCGATCTGGGTCGAGCCCGACGGGACCAACCGGATCATCGTCGTGCCCGGCGCGAACGAGGCCATGGATCCGATGGCGGCCGCGGCCGCCATCGCCGCGATGGACCACGTCGACGTCGTCATCGGCCAGCTCGAGATCCCGCAGCGGGTGACGCTGGCCGCCTTCCGAGCCGCGCGAGAGCGAGGCGCCGTGACCATCCTCAATCCCGCGCCGGCTGCGCCGCTCGATCCGGCCCTGATCGATGCCTCCCACTGGCTGATCCCCAACGAGACCGAGTTCGCGATCCTCGCCGGTATCCCCCGGCTGGAACCCGGCGACGAGGGCGCGATCGGGGCCTTTGCTGCGCGCGTTTCGCCGCGCCTGCTCCTCACGCTCGGCTCGCGTGGCGCGGCGATCGTGAGCGCGGAGGGAGACGTGGATCTCGTCCCGGCCAGCCCGGTCAAGGCCATCGACACGACGGGCGCCGGCGATGCCTTCGTCGGAGCCTTTGCGGTCGGGCTCGCGGCAGGGCTCCACGAGCGAGCAGCGGTCAGGCTCGGGATCGCCTGCGCGTCGGACAGCGTGACCAGGCCCGGCACCCAGAGCTCGTTCCCGTCCCGCGAGGTCGCCGCCGGGATCCTCAGCGAGATCCGCTCGGAGGCCTGAGGGCTACTCCTCGAAGAGCTCCCAGGCGCCGTGCTCGCCTGGCACGAAGAATGCCTCGTCGGGGTAGCACCAGGCCCACTGCTCGCCCGGTTGGGCCGATCGAATGAGCGCGTGCCCCGTCTCGCGGGAATGGGCCGTCGCGTGGCGGTTCGGGCTGTTGTCGCAGCAGGCGGTCTGCCCGCAGATGAGGCATTGCCGCAGATGGACCCACGAGCTGCCCATCGCGACACAGGCTGGGCAGACGGTCTCGGGCGCGGGCAGATCCGCCATCGCGCTCGCGAAATGGGGACAGGGCAGGGCCACCGCCGTTGAAGTCACACCGGAATGCTATTCGACCCGCGAACGAGGCGACGCCGTCGCCACTGGACAACGGTACGAAGATTCCCATGCGTGAGCGGCCGATTGCCCAATGGCCGCCGCGAAAGGGAGGGTGTGGTGTTCGACTACTCGCACGTGAACTGGCTCGCCGTGATCGTCGCGGCAATCGCCAACGTGGTGATCGGCACGGTGTGGTACCTGCCGCAGGTCTTCGGGAAGCAGTGGGCGGCGCTCACCGGGCGCGCGATCAACACCTCGCCGAACCCAATGCTGTATGTCATCGCGATCGTGGGCTCGCTGATCAGTGCCTACGTGCTGGCACTCGTCATCCATGGCGTCGGCGCCGCCACGCTGACGGAAGGCATCGTCACCGGCCTGATCGTCTCGATCGGCTTCCAGCTGACGAGCCAAGCCGTCGGCGGCGCCTTCGAGGGCCGCTCCTGGAACCTGTTCTATCTCAACGCCGGCAACAGCCTGGTGTCGTTCGCGGTGATGGGCGCGATCATCGCGTCGATGGGCATGTAGACCAGACCGCGCGGCTCGCGGGTTTGGCTGGCGAGGGCTAGCTGGCGAGCTTCTTCGCCCGCCGGCTGCGCCCCGCCAGCGCGGACGCCTCAGCCGGTAGCGGCGGCCGCCCGACGACCCGATTGCGCCCGCCGAGCTTGGCCCGGTACAGCGCGTCGTCCGCTGCCTTGAGCAGCAGGACGCGCTCGTCGCCGTCGTCGGGCGCGATCGCGTAGCCGATGGACACGGTCAGGCGCCCGGTGAGGCCCGGCGCCAGCGGGATGATCGTGGTCTCCGTGCGCTCGCGGATGCGTTCGGCGACCTCGGCGGCCTCGGCAGCGCCCGCGCCGGAGAGGTAGACCGCGAACTCTTCGCCGCCATAGCGAGCTGCGAGATCCGGCTCCCGGATGCTGGACGCGAGCAGGTGCGCGAACACCCGCAATGCCTCGTCCCCGGCCGGGTGACCGAAGCGATCGTTGAACTCCTTGAAGTGGTCGAGGTCCAGCATGAGGATCGCGGCCTTCTCGCTCATGGTGCGGGCATTCAGCCGGCGCTGCACGCTCTCGTCGAACGCACGGCTGTTGGTCAGGCCGGTTCGCGCGTCCGTGTTGGCCTGGCCGCGGAGGGCAAGGAGGAGTCGGCGGTTCGCGATCGACAGCGCCGAGTGCTCGCTCACGCGGGTGACCGCGAGGCGGGTGGTGAGCGACAGCTCGCGTGGGGTCGCCCAGTGCAGGTGGACCGCACCCACCGTCTCGCCGAGGGCAACCAGCGGGACGCAGGCGAGCGTTCCCGAGCTGACCGCGTAGACGGGGCATCGATACGCGAGCCGTGTGGCGACGTCGTCGGTCACGTAGAGGCTGCTCCGGCGGATCGCCGGGCAACGAGCGAGGTCATGGAGCGAGAGCACCTCGCCCTGGCGACCGCCAAGGGTCGCCTGCGGAACCGCGCGGTCCTGCGACTGGTTTGAGACGTGGAGGGTCGCATCGCTCGGGCGCACGAGCTCGTCGAGGGTCGCGAGCGTCGCTTCCGACAACGCGATGTCGTCCTCGGTGAGGGCGGTGAGCTCGGTGAACTGGTTGACGATCGCCGACTCGTGGGCCAGCTCCGAGCTGGCCTTGCTCGTCTCCTCCAGCGCGACGTTCGTCAGCGCGAGGCGATCGTTCAGGCCGGTCAGGCCAACGTTCGCGGAGGCCATGCGCCGAGCGAACCAGACGATCACGACGACCATGAGCAGGAGGAGCGGGCCGGCCGTGACCCCGAGGTTCAGGAGCATCCGGTCGGCGTCGGCGTAGAGCTCGGAGGTCGGCGACACGACAGCGACGATCCGGTTCGAATTCGGTACCGGCTGATAGCTCACCCGGAACGTCTCCCCGCCGTCGGAGAAGGTCGTCATCCCGGCTGTGCCCGAGAGCATCTGGCCGACCGCGTCCTTCCAGGAGGCCGACCCGGACGACGTCGCGAGCGGGAACGGCGCCGTATCAGGGTCGACCGGGGTGTTGGCCGCGGACCGGAAGGCGGCGAGGTCCGGGTGGGCGAGGAGGTGCCCGTCCGTATCGAGCAGGACGTCGTAGCTCGACCCGCCGAAGGTTTGCTCCTGGAGGAGCGCGGCGAATCGCGCGATCGGGATCTCGAAGTGGAGGATGCCCGCGGTCACGCCCGTAGAGAGCACGATCGGCGTGGCGACCCCATACACCCATCGACCGGAGTCTGGCGAGACGTACGGCTGCGACTGGAAGAACGCGTCGTCCGCGAGCTTGAGGGTGGGGATGACGGCCGGGTTGTTGGTGCGCTCGTCGGGTGACAGCTGATCGACGGGCGCGAGGCCGGACTTGCCGACCCAGCGTGCCGCCTCGAGCCCGCCCGTCCGGATGACGCAAATCTCGTCGACGTCATACCGCTCGCCGAGATAGGTGATGGCGCCTTCGACCGCCATCCGATCGCCGGGCAGGAGCTGGCCGGATGTGTCGGCGAGGGCCTGTTCGAAGACCACATTCCGGCGAGCGAGGCGGATGTCGCGCGAGGCGTCCACCATGATCTTGTCCACGTCGGCGGAGACCGACGCGGAGCTCGCGGCGAGCCGGTCGTCTGCCTCGCGGCGCATCTGGTTCGTGATCTGCAGCACGACCAGGGAGCCGGCCACGATGGCGAGCACAGCCACGAACGCGATCACCACCGACGACCGCGCACCCAACGGCGACCTCAGCCAGCCGGGAGCGAATCGCCTCTTCCCGTTCGCGTTGCGGATCGCGTCCAGCAAGGAACTCTCTCGTGCGGAACTTGTTCCGGATCACGCGAAGGTTCCAGTGTTCGGACCCACCACGATAGGCCGCGAATGGTCCGAACCTCACCGGACTTTCGGCGACGACGGCCATGGGGAATGGAGGGCCAGGGGCGGGGCGAGCCGAAGGCGCCGGCCGAGGACGGCGGCGAGGATGGAGGCCGCCAGGGGCAGGCGAGCCGAAGGCGACGACCCAGGACCGGACCGAGCGCACATCAGGGTGCCCGACTTGGCGGAGAGGGTGGGATTCGAACCCACGGCACTTTCGTGCGCCTGTTTTCAAGATCGGACCAGCCGGAGCGGTGCACGCTCATCTGAGCACGGC
>CAYXVP010000145.1:0-5777 GCA_964468305.1 uncultured Anaerolinea sp.
GGCGTCGAGGGCGTCGGCCGGTGACGCTTCGCCGAAGATCGCCCGGATCGACGGCCCGAAGGCCTCGGCCAGGTCGAGGTCGATCGCCCGGACCGTCCGATGAAAGTAGACCTGCAGGTAGAGGAACAGCCGCGAGCTGAGGAACAACTCGAGGGCCCCGAGCCCGGGCTCGTACAGCGTCAGGCCGCGATCCCCGATGAAGGCGTAGCGGCGAAGCCGCTCCACGTCGACGTCGATGGCCACGCCCGTCATCCAGGCATCGCGCCGGACGTAGTCGAGGTTGTCGACCGTGAACACGCCCGACAGGAGCGGCTGCAGCAGCCGCACCCAGGCCGGCATCGAAGCGTCCGTCAGGGCAGGCTTCGCCACCAGGAACGAAACCCACCTCGGGTCGATGGCCTCGCCGGCGGCGAATGCGTCGCGCTCGGGGGTCGCACCCGGTGCCCGGCGGAGCGCACGGATCGGGATGCCCAGCTCACGCTCGATGATCAGCTGGCTGAGGTCCTCATGCGAGAGGCGCTTGCCGCCTCCGCGCCGCGCGTCCTCGGGCGCGGGAAAGGCGGCGAGGACGCGGTCGTCGAAGAAGTGCGCGAACGGGCCGTGACCCACGTCGTGCAGGAGGCCGGCGACCCGCAGCGTCTCCACAACGAGCCCTTCGGACGGGAGCGGCTCCGTGGGCGCGAGTGCCGGCAGCACCGTCCGCAGCGAGGGCAGCAGCGCCCGCGCCCACAGGCCCGCCTCGTGCATGACCCCGAGGCCATGGGTGAAGCGGGAGTGCTCGGCCGTCGGGAACACCCAGCGCGCGCTCTGCAGCTGGCTGACGCGCCGCAGGCGCTGCAGCCAGGCCGTGTCGAGGAGGTCGTCCTCGGCCGCGTCCTCGTCCGGCAGGCCGGCCGCGGCCGACTCGGCGTGCGAGAGGCGCTTGGTCAGCTCGAGGTAGCCGTGGATCGGGTCGCTGATGAGGTTGACGGCGGCGAAGGGGTGGCGCGCCACGCCCTCAGGATACGGGCGGGCGCGCCCGGAGCGACGCTAGCCGGCGAGCTCCGCCGCGGCCCACGTCGTGCGATTGGCGCTCCGATAGGAAACCCCAATGCCGATCCGATGGAAGCTGCGGCTCATCAGGATCGTCCAGTGGCTGGGGCTGCCCTTCCAGGCGAGGAAGATGCTCCTGGCTGCCTCCCAGCCCCACGGATAGCTCGTCATCGCGATGTTCTCGCCGCAGATGCTGAACGGGATGCCGTACGAGCGAAACACGCACGACAAGCAGCTGGGATGGACCAGCGTCGCGGTCCGCGCCAGCGTGGCTGAGCGGGCACCGGCGAGCACGGTGAGCCGCGGGCCGACAGTGAGCGCGGGCACGCCGCGGGCGACACGAGCCTGGTTCACCCACTTCACGATCAGCGCTTCCATGTTCGTGGCCGTGCTCGCGGCGACCGGCGCGGGATGCGCAGCCGGGCCCACGGCAAGGCCGAGGAAGGCGATCAGGGCGGCGGCGAGCAGCATGCTCGAGCGAGGCTTGCGCTGGGAAACCCCCGACATGGCGCGCATCGTCACGGCGACCTCCTCGTCCGGAAACCCGGACGATCGTCCTCTTCGGACCTATGGCGTTGCGTCAGTGCAACTGGCTGTCGCTGGGTGCCTCAGCGATATCTCGCGAGGGCTCGCTCGTGGATGTCGCGAACCTGGGATCTCAGCTCCGACGGTTGGAGCACCTCCACGTCGTCACCCCAGGACAGGATCCAGAGCCGGATCTCGATGACCCCGCTCACGGTCGAGCGCCACAGGAGGGTACCGTCTGGCCGCCGCTCTGTCTCCTGGAGTGGGTGCCAAACCGTTTCAACTACGCGGTCCGCCACGCTCGGGGAGAATTGCAGAAGGATTGCGACGGGCGCCTGGTCGGCGATGATGTCCCAACCTCGGCGCAGGTCGCGCTCGAGGGTGGCCTCCTCCGGGGGCTCGAAAGAGCGAGGCGTCACCCGAACGTCGCGGACCCGCTCGATCTTGAAGGTACGCACGGCGTCGCGGTCCTCGTCCCAGCCGATCAGGTACAGGGCGTGGGTCTGCGCCGACGGCTCGATCAGGTACGGCCGCACCGTGCGCCGGGAGCGCTCGCCCGGGCGGCCTTCGAAGGCCGCGCCCGCGTACTCGATGTCGACCACGCGGCGTTCCGCCCAGGCGCGCGTCAGCTTGTGGACGGAGTCGATGAAGTCCGGGTCGAGCGGCGCGTCCTGCATGACGTCGAGGCTGCGCGCGACGTGCTCGCGAAGGGTCTCGGGCAGCGTCGCCGCCAGTTTCTCGAACGCCGAGCCGAGGTCGGGGTCGTACTTGTCGGCGTAGCGGACCATCAGGCGGGCGCCGAGAAACACGGCCATCGCCTCCGACAGGGTGAGCTTCAGCGGCGGCAGGAAGGCCGCCGCGTCGATGCCCCAGCGACCGCCCTCCGACCAGACCGGCAGCATGACCTCGAGCTCGAGGGCCTTGAGATCGCGATAGACGTTGCGGACGGACATCCCGAGCCGGTCGGCGATGTCCTTCGGCCGAATCCCGTCGGGGTTGCCCTCGAGGAGCCGGGCGACGCGCATGAGCCGGGCGGTGCGGTCGCGCTTCCCGGAGCCGCGATCGAGCTCGTCGAGGTCGTCCATCAAGGGCGAGATTACCCGTGCTGCCGCACAAGTACCGGCGCGGCCGGTACCGATGGGTCATCGCGACCGGACTCCACCCAACCCACCATCGCCTCACCGAACCGACCGGGCGCTCCGGTCGGCCGACGGTGCGAATGGCGCGGGATGCAGGCTCGATGGAACAGCCGGAGTCCGTTTCTCGGCCGGTATCGGCCAGCCTGAAAGCGACGTACCGCGCCCTGCTCGCGCGGGGTCTCGAAGCCGGCGAAGCGGCGAACCTCACCGCGTTTCTGCACGGCCTGTCCAGCGCCGGGGTTCGGTGGTCGCTCGCCGAGATCGATTCGATCATCCAGCGCCGCATCAGCCACGCCGCCGAGGTCCGCGCCGCAGCCGGTGCCACGACCTCGGGCCACGGGACCACACATCGGGCCCGGCGCCCTGCCGGACCCGTCCGCCGGAGCCGGCCGGGCTCCACGAACGTCATCGATCCGCCCGCGTCCTGAACTTCCCCGCGAGCACAGGTGCTCCTCCCCTCTGCTCGCAACACCGAGACGGCGCCCTCCTCCGGGCGCCGTCTCTTTGCGCTCCGCCATCTTTCGGCCATCGCTTCGTTGGTTTCTGCGCGCCGTCGCTCACGCACGCCTGGTGCGCTCGCGACCGTGCTCGAAACCGCCTTGCGCTGACCGAAATCTGGCGGAGCGCACCGTTTCATGGCGACCGGCGGGTACCATTCCCGCCGCCGATGCGCCCCTTCATCAGCTTCCTCACCGACTTCGGGCCCGACTCGGCCGCCGCCGTCTGCCGCGGGGTCATGCTGTCGATCGCACCGGACGCTCAGATCGTCGACATCAGCCACTCCGTCCGGAAGTACGCGATCCGGGACGGCGCGTTCCTGCTGACGGCCTCGCTGCCGTGGATGCCCGTCGGGGTGCACGTCGCGATCATCGATCCGGGTGTGGGTACCGCTCGCCGCCCGATCGGGCTGCTGACGGGACGGGGTGACGTCCTCATCGGACCGGACAACGGCCTGCTCGCCACCGCCGCCGAGCGGCTGGGCGGGATCCGCGAGGCCCGCGTTCTCCAGAACCGTGACTGGATGCTGGCGCGGACGTCGTCGACGTTCCACGGCCGCGACCTGTTCGCGCCGATCGCGGCGCATCTCGCCATCGGCGGCGGGTTCGCCGAGGTCGGTCCCGCCATCGATCCGGCCTCGCTCGTGGCGATCCGGTTCCCGGAGCCGGAGGTGGAGCAAGGCGTCCTCCACAGCTCGGTCGTGTACGTCGACTCATTCGGCAATCTCCGCCTCGCCGGAGAGACCGCCGACCTCGTGCGCGCCGTCGGCGAGCTGCAGTCCGGCCGTTCGCTGAACGTCGAGTTCGGCGCAACGAATGGCTCGGGGGCGATCGTCGAGACGGTTTCCTGGGCCCGCACGTTCGGCGAGATCCCGATGGGCAGGCCGCTGCTGTATGAGGACTCGTCGGGCAGGCTGGGCTTCGCCGACAACCAGGCCGATGCCGCGCGCCGCCTCGGTGTCGGCGCCGACCGCCCGGTCACGATCCGCCCGGCCTGACCCGGAGCCCGGCGATGGCCGAGCCGATCCTCGAGATCGAGAACCTGACGTTCCGGTATCGGCGGGCGACCGAGCCGGCACTTCGCGACATCTCGCTGACGGTGCATCCGGGCGAGGTGCTCCTGGTCGCCGGGCCCTCCGGCTGCGGCAAGAGCACGCTCATCCGGGCGATGAACGGGCTGATCCCGCACACGTATCCGGGCGACCTGACCGGGACGGTCCGCGTGGCCGGCGTGGCGACGACAGAGCAGCGGCTGCGCGAGATCTCGCTCCAGGTTGGGACGGTGCTCCAGGACCCGGCCCGCCAGATCGTCGGCGCGACCGTCGAGGCCGAGCTCGCCTTCGGCCCCGAGAACCTGGGCACGCCGCGGGCCGACATCCGCGGCCGAATCGCGCAGGTTGCCGGCGAGGCGGGCATCGAGCCGCTGCTCGGACGGGAGACGGCCGCGCTGTCCGGCGGGGAGCGCCAGCTCCTGGCGATGGCTGGCATCCTCATGCTCCGGCCACGACTCTTCGTCGTCGATGAGCCCCTCGCCAACCTTGATCCGCAGACGGCCGCTCGACTGCTCGGCAACCTGCGCCGCCTCGCGGACGAGGGCCACGCGGTGGTCATCGTCGAGCACCGGATCGAGGAGGCGCTCGATCTTCGCCCCGATCGCGTCTTGTACCTCGACGAGGGCCAGACGCGCTACCTCGGCGACGTCGCGGGCTTCCTCGAGGTCGCCGACCCCGACGCGGTCAAGCTGCCGTTCGAGTTCGTGCTCGCGCGGGCGCGCCAGCGGAGTGACGCGCTCGGGCCGGCGGTTCCGACGGGCACCCGGCCCGCCCCCACGAATGGCACAGGCGACCGACCGCCTCGACTCGAGTTCCGGGGCGTCCGCGCCGGCTATGACGCACGCGAGGTCCTGCATGGCATCGACGCGAGGCTCGGAGCCCGCGAGATCGTGGCGGTCCTGGGCCCGAACGGGTCCGGCAAGACGACGCTCTTCCGAACCGCGATGCGGTTGATGGACCCGAGCGCCGGCGAGGTCAATGTTGACGGCCGGCCGGCGACCGAGCGGTCGATCGCGCAGCTGGCCACGACCTTCGGCTTCGTGTTCCAGAGCCCGAGCCAGATGCTGTTCGCGCGAACGGTACGGGAAGAGCTGGAGTTCGGGCCGCGCAACCTCGGCCGCGATGTGGCGAGGCTGGACGGGATCGTGACCGACGCCCTGCGACGGACCGGGCTCGAGGACCTCGAGGACGTGCGGGATCGGCCGCCGCTCACGCTGTCCTTCGGACCGCAGAGGCGGCTCGCCCTCGCCAGCGCGATGGCCCTCGAGCCCCGCAACGCTCCTGTCGGCGTGCCCACGGCCGGGGCCACGCTTTCCTTGGTCCCCCGCTTCCTCATAACCGGCCGCCACCGGACCGGAACTGCCTTCTGCGGGGCCAAGAGCCGCACCCGCGTGCCCCAGCTGGTGGACTGGTACATGCAAGGCAAGCTCAGGGTCGATGACCTGGTGTCGCGTACGATGCCGCTCGATCAGATCAACACGGCCTTCGAGTACATGGAGCGGGCCGAAGGGATACGGTCGATCGTAAAGTTC
>CAYXVP010000146.1:0-5771 GCA_964468305.1 uncultured Anaerolinea sp.
ACGCGTGCAGGATCTCGAAGCCCTCGGCGTAGGCCTGCATCAGCCCGTACTCGATCCCGTTGTGGATCATCTTCACGTAGTGGCCCGAGCCGGGCCCGCCGGTGTGCAGATAGCCGTCCTCGGGAGCGAGGGTCCGGAAGATCGGTTCGAGCGGCGCGACCGCGTCGCGGTCACCGCCGACCATCAGGCAGAAGCCGTTCTGCAGGCCCCAGATGCCACCGCTCACGCCCGCATCCACGTAGCGGATGCCGTGCTCGGCCAGCTCGGCGTGGCGGCGGACGTCGTCGTGAAAGTTCGTGTTGCCGCCGTCGACGATGGTGTCGCCGGGCTCGAGGTGCTCGAGGAGCTCCTTGATCTGGGCCTCGGTGGCGTCGCCCGCCGGAACCATGATCCAGGCGACGCGCGGCTTGGCGACGCTCGCCACGAGCGCCGGAACGTCGTCCGCGGCGGTGATCGCGTGGCCGGCGGCCCGCTCCTCGTCGGCGAGCTCGTGGGCCTTCTCGACGGTCCGGTTGTAGGCCATGACCTCGTGCCCGTTTCGCACGAGCCGGCGGACCATGTTCGCGCCCATCCGTCCCAGCCCGATGAACCCGAGTTGCATCTCCGTCGGCCTCCGCTCGATGTCTGCGTCAGGACAGCGCGCGCCGGACCGCGCGCTCGAGGATCGCCAGGTCGTCGGCGAGGTCGTCGCCCAGGTGGACCTGGACGACGGGTCGATCATGCGCCCGCAGCGCCTCGCGGTCACCTCGCGCCTGGGCGTCGATCAGCCGGCCAAAGGTGTACGGCCAGCCCGGGATCTGGCGGTCGACCGGGTGGTCGGCGGTGAGCTGCAGGAACACCCCGGTCGCCGGACCGCCCTTGTGCAGCTGCCCGGTCGAGTGCAGGAAGCGCGGCCCGTAGCTGGCGGTGGTGGCGCAGCGGGTCCGGGCGAGGGCCGAACGGATCGCCGCCATCCGCTCGTCCACCGCCGCCGATGGGGCGATGAAGGCCTGGATCGCCACGTACTGCGGCGGCGCGAGATCGGCGAGGGCGGGTCGGAGAGCCTCGACCAGCGAGCGCTCGTCATGGGCTCGCAAGAAGATCGCGCCCGGATCGTGCTCGTCGCCCCGATCGGCCCGACCCGCGAGCACCTGCCGCGTCAGCTCCTTTGCCTCCTCGACGTTCGGCTGGTCGAACGGGTCGATGCCCAGGACGGCGCCGGCGAACGCGGTCGCGACCTCCCAGCGGATCGCCTCGCCAGCCATGTCGATCGGGTCGTCCAGCTCGATCCGGATGACGGGGTGGCCGGCGGTCGCGAGGTCCTCGAGCAGCGCCGCTCGCGAGCGATCCGGCTCGCCGCCGGACAGCGACAGGTCGACGAACGCCCGATCCGGGCCGTAGCCGCCGACGTCCCGCGCGGGCTCCAGGTCGACCGGCACGACGCCCGTGCCCTGCTTGCCCGTCGACTCGGCCAGGAGCTGCTCGGCCCACGAACCGAAGCTCGCGATCGCCGGATCGGCGAGGAACGTGAGCTTGTCCCGTCCGTCTTTCGCGAGACTCCCGATCGCGAGCCCGAGATGGAGGCCCGGGTTCAGCGTCGCCTGCGGCGCACGGCAACCCTCGAGCATCTGCGCCCCCGTCTGGAGCAGCGCGTCCACGTCGATCCCGATCAGCGACGCCGGCGCCAGTCCGACGTACGTCAGGGCCGAGTAACGGCCGCCCACGTCCGGCGGGTTCAGGAACTCCTCGCGCAGCTCGTCGGGTGGGGGGCGAGGGGCCGGGCTCTGGCCGGGGCGGGGGTTGACGGCGAAGAACTTCCCCGGGGGCTGAGCCGGGCCGCGCGCCTCGGGGGCCGCCGGGCCGCGCGCCCAGGCGTGGGCCATGAACGCGAGGGGCTCGGTGGTCGTGCCGGACTTGCTGGCCACGATCCAGAGCGTCTCGAGTGGATCGAGGTCGTCCACCGTCGCCGCGACGGCTGCCGGGTCGGTCGAGTCGAGGATGCGCAGGCCGAGGTAGCCCTCGAGCGTGCCGAACGTCCGATGCAGGATGTCCGGGGCGAGGCTGGAGCCACCCATGCCCATGACCACCGCGGTATCGAAGCCGGCCTCGCGCGCGCCGTCGCCGAAGCCCTCGAGGGCCGCGGCCTGGAGGGCGAAGTGGGCGGGTGCGTCCAGCCAGCCGAGCCGGTCGGCGATCGTTTCGGCGACCTTCTCGTCGTCTGTCCAGAGCGAGGTGTCGCGCTCGAACAGGCGGGCCGCCCAGCGCTCGCTCGTGGCGCGTGTGGTGAGGGCGTCCAGGCGCGCCTGCTCGTCGGGCGACAGGTGGATCGACAGGCGCGACGACATCAGCGCCCCTCCACCATCGCCCGCTCGATGGCCAGCACCTCGTCCAGCCGACGCTGGTGGCGTGGCTCGCCGCTGAACCTCGCGCCGAGGTAGGCGAGGGCGCACTCCAGGGCGGCCTCCGAGCCGATGACGCGGGCGCCGAGCGTCAGCACGTTCATGTCATCGTGCTCGACGCCCTGGTGCGAGGAGTAGGTGTCGTGGCAGACCGCCGCCCGGACGCCGCGGATCTTGTTCGCCGCGACGCTCGCGCCGACGCCCGAGCCGCAAATGAGAATCCCGCGCTCGACCACGCCATCCCGGACGGCCTCGCCGATGCGCCGGGCGAAGTCCGGGTAGTCGTCGTTAGGGTCCGAGCCATCGCCGCCGAGGTCAAGCAGCTCGTCGGCGGGCCGAGCCGGGGCGATGCGTCGGAGCAGCTCGCCCTTCAGCGCTGCGCCCGCGTGATCCGCGGCGAAGCCGACCCTCATGGCCGCGCCGGCTCCTCGGCCATCGGATCAACGGCCATTGGCTCCTCATCCATCGGCTCCACGGTGATCGGCTCGGCGCGGCGGAGGCCCGCCGGTTGATGGCCCGGGTCGAGGGTCGCGATGCGGCCGCGGAGGCCGTCACGCACCACCCGGCGGGCGACGTCCGCCACCCGCCCCGCTGTGAAGCCGAAGTGCTCGAAGATCGCGCCGGCAGGCGCGGATGCGCCGAAGTGGTCGATGCCGATGATCGCGCCCTCGTCGCCGGCGTAGCGCTCCCAGCCCGTGCTCGCGCCCGCCTCGATCGTCAGTCGCCGGCGAACGCCGCGCGGGAGGACCTCCTCGCGATAGGCCCCGTCCTGCGCCTCGAACAGCTCCCAGCACGGCAGGGAGACAACCCGGGCTCTGATCGGCGACTCGGCGGCCTCGAGCGCCTCGGCCGCCTGGTACGCGAGGTGGAGCTCCGAGCCGGTCGCGATCAGGATCACGTCCGGGGCAACGCCCGCGTCGTCGCCGCGGGCCCGGCGGAGCACGTAGCCGCCGCGCCGCACGCCGTCCTCGGCCAGGTCCGCGGTCCACGGCAGCGTCGGCAGCTTCTGGCGGGTGAGCGACAGCGCCACGGGTCCGCCCTGCCGTTCCACGGCAACCCGCCACGCCGCGGTGGCCTCGTTCGCGTCGCCGGGCCGGACGAACCACAGGTTGGGCATGGCCCGTAACGCGGCATAGTGCTCGACCGGCTGGTGCGTCGGGCCGTCCTCACCGAGCCCGACCGAGTCATGTGTCCAGACGTAGATGACGTGCAAGCCGGCGAGGGCGGCGAGCCGAACCGAGCCGCGCATGTAGTCACTGAAGTTGAGGAATGTCCCGACGTAGGGGATGAACCCGCCGTGGTAGGCGATCCCGTTCGCGACGCCGCCCATGGCGTGCTCACGGACCCCGAACCACAGGTTCCGACCCGGGTCGGCCGCAGTGAAGTCGGCGGCGTCCTTCACGAGGGTGAGGTTCGACTCGGACAGGTCCGCCGCGCCACCGAAGAGCTCCGGCACCGGGCCGGCCAGCGCCTGGATCGCGTTCTGGCTTGCGTTCCGGGTGGCGAGCTCCTCGCCCGCCGCGTACGTCTTCAGGCCCGAGAACGCGTCCTCGCGCAGCCGCGCGAACGTGCGCCGCCGCAGCTCCGCGGCCTCGGCCGGAAACGCGTCGCGATACGCGTAGTAGCGCCGCTCCCAGTCCCGCACCAGCTCCGCGCCGGCGCCGATCGCCTCGCCCATGAACTCGCGAACCGGATCCGGGACCAGGAAGTGGGCGTCGGGATCCCAGCCGTAGAACTCCTTCGCCAGGCGGACCTCGTCCTCGCCGAGGGGCGACCCGTGGGCCTTCTGCGTGTCCTGCTTGTGCGGCGCGCCGTAGCCGATGTGGGTCCGCACCGCGATCAGGGACGGTCGGTCGTCGTCGCGCGCCGCCCGGATCGCCGCCTCGATCGCGCCGAGGTCGTTGCCGTCCTCGACCCGCCCGACGCCCCAGCCGTACGCCTCGAATCTGCGGAGCACATCCTCGGACCAGGCCATGTCCGTCGGGCCGTCCAGCTGGATGTGGTTGTCGTCGTAGAGGGCCGCGAGGTTGCCCAACCGCAGGTGGCCGGGGAGGCCCGACGCCTCCTCGGCGGATCCCTCCTGCAGGTCGCCGTCCGAGGCGAGGACGTAGGTCCAGTGGTCGACGATGTCATGCCCGGGCCGGTTGAACTCGGCGGCGAGGCGGCGCTCGGCGATGGCCATCCCGACCGCGTTGCTGAAGCCCTGGCCGAGCGGCCCCGTGGTCGCCTCGACGCCAGGCGTGAGGCCATGCTCGGGGTGGCCCGGCGTCCGCGAGCCCCATTGCCGGAACTGCTCGAGCTCCTCCAGGCCGAGGCCGTAGCCGGTGAGGTGAAGGAGCGAGTACAGGAGCATCGAGGCGTGTCCCGCGGACAGGACGAAGCGGTCGCGATCAGGCCAGTCCGGGCGGGTGGGGGCGTGGCGCAGGAATTGGGTCCACACCACGAACGCCATCGGCGCGGCGCCCATCGGCGCCCCCGGGTGCCCCGAGTTCGCCTTCTGGACGGCGTCCATCGACAGCGTCCGGATGGTGTCGATCGCCAGACGTTCGAGCGTGGGCGTCATCCGCTGCGTCATGGCGTCGAAATCGTAGCAATGGACCTGTCTCGTGACCTTTCGCGCGCGCCTGCCTCGCTACCATCGGCCTCGTGACGGCCGCCCCGACGAGCCCCGTTCGCACCGCCAAGCCGCGGGTCCTGGTCCTGGGCGACCTCGTCCTCGACGTCGTCCTCCAGGCGTCGACCCCGATCGAGAGCGGGACCGACGTCCCAGGCCGGGTCGAGATCCGGCTCGGTGGCTCGGCCGCGGTGTGTGCCCGCTGGCTCGCCAACCTCGGCGCACGGTCGGCGCTCGTCTGCGCGGTCGGCCGCGACGGCGCGGGCCGGTCGCTGATCGCCCAGCTCCGCCGCGACGACGTCACCGTCCGAGCCGTCCGGATCGCCGGGCATCGGACGGGACGCATCGGCGTGCTGGTCGCCCCGAACGGTGAGCGTTCGTTCGTCGCGGACCGCCGCGCCGCGACGCGGATGGAGCCAGAGGACCTCAAGCCCGAGTGGTTCGACGACCTCGACCTGATCCACCTGCCCGCCTACTCACTGCTCGTCGAGCCGCTCGGCAGCGCCAGCGCGCGCGCGGTCGAGCTTGCGCGTGCCCGCAGCCCGCGCGGCGTCCGTGTCTCGGTCGACCTCGCCTCGGTCGGCCCGCTGCTCGGCCTCGGCCGGCGCGAGGCACGTGAGCTGATCGCCAGCCTGCGCCCGGATCTGTTGTTCGCGACGGAGCCCGAGGTCGAAGCGCTCCTCGGCCGGCACGTGCCGGAGGGACTGCTGGAGCTGGCGGCCATCGCCGTGATCAAGCGCGGCGCTCGCGGGGCACGTGTGTTCGCCCGCGTCGATCAC
>CAYXVP010000147.1:0-5711 GCA_964468305.1 uncultured Anaerolinea sp.
TACCCCTGGCCGCGATCTAACGGTCGATGGCAGCCAGCACGATCTGGTCCTGTACTTGCCCAGGAACGCAACAGGGGACGTTTCCTTCTCGGGTGTTGGCCTCGGTCAATTCGGATGTGCAGTTGGTGCGGTTCTGCTACGCGAGTCAGTTCCGAGCGGTGGCCGAGGGGACGGTGGTGTGAACGGCCGGGCGCGGGGCGCGCGGCGCGCGCCTGCTTGAGCTCGGCACCAAGAAGGTCGAAGAGCTCGTGTCGCGGATGGAGGCCGAGATGCGGGCAGCGGCCAAGGAGCTCGAGTTCGAGCGGGCGGCCGCGCTGCGCGACGAGATCCAGCAGATCCGGCTGCGCGTTCTCGACCAGGACCAGTCGGCGATCATCGCCCGGGCCGCGGAGCTCGCGGCGCAGCGGACGCCGGCACGCTCCGGCCGCGCCACCTCGTCGCGCGCGCGACAGGCAGTTGCGGTCGGTGCCGGCGGGGGCGGAGCAGGGGAGCAGGGGGAGGCCGGCGACCTGGATCCGGATGCCCCCAGCTCGGTGCTCGAGGTCGCCTCGGTGACCGTCCTGCCCGCAGGCGAAGAGCCGGTCGAGGAAGTTGCGAAGGAAGGCACCGCCTCGGACTGGCTGCCGGGCATCAAGGACGAACACGACGACGGGACAGGTTGGCAGGCGCAATGGCTCGACCGCCCGACCTGGGACCGCACCGTCACCCCGAACATCCGCCGCCGGCAGGGGACCAGACCGCCTCGACGCCGACGCTGACGGGTCGCTCGAGGGTCTCGCGCGGGC
The DNA here is from genome assembly GCA_964468305.1 of uncultured Anaerolinea sp. GTDB lineage: Bacteria > Chloroflexota > Limnocylindria > Limnocylindrales > CSP1-4 > UBA5189. The sequence goes on from CAYXVP010000147.1 coordinate 786, forward strand.
CCGATCCGGTGCGCCGGTGCACGGGACCGGTGCGCGCGTGCAGAGGACTCGTGCGTACGTTCGTGGGATAGGACCTTCTCGAACAAACGCGCGAAATCGAACCGTCCACGCAAGCTCGCTCGAGTTCTGTCCGGGAGCGTGAACAAATGCGCGGTCGCAGTCGCGTGCGGTTGCTGGCCACCGCCCAGATGGCGGTCCTTGCCGCCGCCCTGATCGGGCCCGCGGGCGTGGCCGCCGCCACCCTCGACTTCACGATGGGGACGCCCTCCGTCTCGACCGTCCAGTACAGTGACCTCGTCACCTTCCGCGGCACGTACACGTGCGTGAACGACGTCGTCTCGAACTGCCCAACGACCTCGAGCAGCCAGGTCGCGACCTTCTCCCTCCGGCCGTCGGGCGGCTCGGCGTTCACCAATGTCGCGAGCGTCTCGACCTCGCTGGTCTTCACGGTCAACCCGGCCGGCTGCCCGACCACCTGCTCGGTGCCGTTCCAGGTCGTCTGGCGGGCCGGCCGCGCCGGAGCCGTGACGATCCCGACGGGCGTCTATGACCTGCGGCTGACCACGACGATCGCGGCGGGCGAGCTCATCAGCCCATCCGGCCTCACGATCACCTCGGAAGACACGACGACGACATACACCGGAGCGACGAGCGGCACCGGTGGATCGCCACTGGCGCTGAACGCGTCGGTCGTCGACCTCGATCGCGGGATCGGGGTGGGCAACGGCATCATCAGTCCGGACGTGAACCTCGGCGGCGCCGGGATGGTCACGTTCGCGCTGTACGACTCCTTGAATACGACCCTCGTCGCCGGGCCGGTCGGGGTGACCCTGCTCTCGAGCGGCTTGACGATCAGCGGCTCGGCGCTGACGCCACCGACGTCCGGGGGCAGCTTCCGCATGCGCACCACGTACGTGGGCAACAGCTTCTACAACACGAGCGCCGACCTCGACACGATCACGGTCACGCCGTCGAACACGCCGCCGTCCCTCGTGCTCCCTTCGAGCCCGGTCGTGGCCGAGGCGACGTCCCCTGCCGGCGCGGACGTTTCCTATGCGGTGTCTGCAACGGATCCGGAGGACGACCCCGACCCGATCCCGTCATGCTCGCCCGCGTCGGGCTCGACGTTCGGCCTGGGCGACACGACGGTCAGCTGCTCGGTCACGGACAGCGGTGGCCTGACCACGACCGGCAGCTTCGTCGTCCGCGTGCGGGACACCACGTCGCCGTCCGTGGCTATCAGTACCGCTGAGACCGCTGCTGGGACGGGCTGGTACAACGCCGCCTCGAACGACGGTGTGCCCGGCCTGACGGTCGATGTGTCCGACAGTGACCTGGTCGGAGTCGCGTCGTTGGTCTGCCTCGACAATGGCGTCTCGGTTGGCCCGGTCGCGGCGGGTGGCGATTCGTTCGTGGTCGGGGATGGGTCGCACGCGGTGAGCTGTACCGCAACGGACGGCTCCGGGAACAGCACGACGGCCGGCGCTTCCTTTGATGTCGACCAGACCCCGCCGACCGTTTCGGGGTCGCTCTCGCCCGCGCCGGCCGGCACCGGCTGGTGGAACGCCTCGACCGGCGCCCCGACCGTCACCTGGACCTGCGGCGACGCGACCTCCGGCATGGCTTCTTGCTCCGCTCCGTCGACATTCGGCGAGGGCGCGGGTCAGGGCGCCGGCGGGACGGCCGTCGATGTCGCCGGAAACGTGGGCACCGGGTTTGTCTCGGGCGTCGATGTCGACATCACGGCGCCCTCTGCGATCGCGTTCATCGGCGGCGGGTTGGCCGACGGCGGCTCATACCCGTTCCTGTACGTCCCGGCCGGGCCCACCGGCTGCACCGCGACCGACCTCGGCTCGGGGTTTGCCTCGTGCGGCGTAGTCGGCTACTCGACGGCGGTGGGCTTGCACGTGATCACCGCGACGGCGACGGACGTTGCCGGGAACAATGCCACTGCGACACTGACGTACACCGTCGATCCGTGGACCCTGTCGGGGTTCAGCAAGCCGATCGACATGTCCGCGTACAACCTGCTGAAGGCCGGCAACAGCACGCAGCTGAAGTTCCAGGTCTTCGCCGGGTCGACCGAGCTGACGGCCGCCCAGGCGGTCGCCGGCGTCGAGGACGAGCAGGTGAGCTGTGACACGAGCCCACCGCCTTCGGGCGGCCCCGCGGCCAAGAGGCCGCACGGGCAAACGACGGTTGTCTCGATCGGCGGGCACCTCTCGGTCCGCTGGGACTCGCCCAACCTGCCGGGGACGTGCTGGCGCGTGTCACTCCGGACGCTCGACGGGTCGTCGCTCTCCGCGCTGTTCAAGCTGCGCTAGATCCCCTCGCCGACGCGGCGCGCGCGGCCCCAAAAGGCCTGACGCGAGCGGGCGTCGACAGGCCGTCGGCCAATCGGGTGATGTGGTTCGCTGCCGTCTGCTGGGCCGCGGTGTGGTCCGGTCACATTTCGCTGGTGCACTTGCGCACCGAAGCGTCACCATTCGTACTTACCCCGAGCTGGGCCGGCAGTACTATCCGGCCCCAATTCAATATCGCTGTTACGCGTTGGCCGGCCAGACTCGCACTCATCTGTCATCTCGTTCCTCTCGGCCTGACGTGTTCCAGCACCGCCAGGTCGCGGGGGGTTGTATCGCGAGATGCGCGCTCATATTGGTCTGCGGCTCCTTGCCGCGGTGCAAGCATTTCTCCTGCTTGCAGCGCTGATCCTTCCGGGCGCGATCTCGGCAAACACTCCTCCCTCGCTCTCGGCATCTCTCGCGGGCGATTCCGTCACGGTCACGGGCACCGACTTCGGCCCCGACGAAGTCGTCGACCTCACGACCAACGATCCGGGTGGCTCGGTCGTCAGCAGCGGCGCCGCGCAGGCCGATGCCACCGGCGGCTTCTCCTACACCTTCCAGCTCGTCAGCCCTGTCGAGGGCACATACACAGTGCAAGCCGCTGGAGCCTCGGGCACATCGGCCTCGGCGACCTTCGAGGGCCCGGCCGCGCCGACACCCACCGCTCCGGCTCCGACCCCGACCGACGCGGCGCCGACGCCGACAGCGCCCGACGCCACGCCAAGCCCGTCACCGGAACCTGCGACCGCCGGCTTCATCGTCACGTTCGCAGCCGGAATCTCGGCCGCGGAGCAGTCGCAAATCCTCGCTTCCGTTGGCGCCGTCGAAAACGGCGCAATTCCGGCGCTTCGCATGGCGTCCATCCTCCTCCCGCCCTCGACCGCGCAGGCGACGATCGCCACGCTGCGCGCCGATCCGAGCGTTGCCGCAGTCGAGGCCGACCGGGTCCGAAGCACCGACGCAACGCCCTCTGACCCGTCGTACACCGAGCAGTGGTCACTGCCGAAGATTGGCTGGGACCAGGTCTTCGGGACCGTGACGCCGGCTGGCAGCGCGACTGTCGCCGTCCTCGACACCGGTGTCGACGCCTCGCATCCCGACCTCGCGGGCCAGCTCGTTGCAGGCACCAGCATCCTCGACGGCTCGGCAGGCACGACCGACCCCAATGGCCACGGCACAGCCATGTCCGGCATCATCGCGGCCCTCGCCGACAACGGCCTGGGTATTGCGGGCGTCGGCTACGCGGGCGTCAAGGTCATGCCCGTGACGGTTCTCGGCGCCGATGGCACCGGCTCGGATAGCGACGTCATCGCTGGCACCGTCTGGGCGGTCGAACATGGCGCGGACGTCATCCTCATGGCGTTCTCGAACCCTGGCTTCTCCGCGTCACTCCAGGCTGCTATCGACTACGCCTGGGCGCACGGCGTCGTCGTGGTCGCGGCGACCGGCAACGACGGGTCGTCCGTGAGCACGTACCCCGCTGGCGATCGCGGGGTCATCGGCGTCTCCAATACAGACCAGAACGACGCCCTGAACTCGGCCTCGAACCACGGCACCGACACGTTCCTGGCAGCGCCGGGCACTGACATCGTCTCGACCGCAGCCGGCGGCGGCTACGCGCCGATCACCGGCACCTCAGCTTCAGCGGCTCAAGTCGCTGCGGCCGCTGCACTCATTCGAGCCAACGACGCCCCCGCGACGAACGGCATGATCGTTAATCGGTTGGCAGAATCCGCCGACGCCGTCGGCACCTCCGACGAGACTGGCAACGGTCGGCTCAATCTGGCGCGCGCCGTTGGGGATGCCTCATCCGCGACGGTTCAGCCGGCTGGCGCCCCAAGCGGGGGTCCGCTGGTCGGACCTTACGTTCTTGCCTCGAACAACTTCAACGTAACCCCTCTCGCCCAGAATGTGGCAACCAGCTCGTCGACAACGTTCCAGTGGACATTTACTGGAACGAACAATGCCGCCGGGTCAAACGTGACCCTGATCGTGCCAGCTTCGTGGCCAAACCCAAATGGCGTAACGACGGTCACAAACGTAAGCTGCGCGGCGGCGGCACTTGTTAGCATCACTCCGGGCGGTGTTGGCCCTTGGACGATCACAGCGTCACAGAACTGCAATAACAACCAGGCGTTTCGGATCAACTACGGGCCCGTAACAACGCCGGCGACGCCTGGTACCACGACCTTTACTTCGACTCAAGTTACTGCGTCACCCACCGTCACGCTCGTCGGACCTGCGACGAAGTTCGTCATCACCGGGTCTGGCAGCCAGACCGCCGGTTCGAGCCAGAACCTAACGATCACCGCCAAGGACGCCGCTGGCAACACCGCAACGAGTTACACGGGCGACAAGAGCATTACCTTCTCCGGTGCGGGTTCCTCGAGCAGCCCTGTGACCGCGCCGATCGTCAAGGACAAGAACGGCGTTGCGACGGCCTTCGGGGTAGCCACGACGATCACGTTCACGAACGGTGTGGCAACGGTATCCGGCGCCAATAACGGCGTCATGACCCTGTACAAGGCCGAGACCGCCAACAGCGTCGCCACGGACGGGGGGCTGACCCTGAACGGTTCCC
>CAYXVP010000148.1:0-1007 GCA_964468305.1 uncultured Anaerolinea sp.
TGTCTTCGGACGGCCGACACCTTGCCGGCCGCCGGCGCGTGAATGAGCGTGCCCATTGGTGCGCCGAGATCGACGCCCCGGTGCGCGCGGAACACCTGCAGGATCGGGTGAAAGCGTGAGCGCGTGAATCGGCTGGTGATTTCGCCGCTTACAGGCATCTCCATCCCAACGGGCGGAAGCTTCCCGCTCGCTACGGCGAACGCCGCGGCGCGGAGGGCATTCCACGAGCACCCCAGGCTCGGCGCCCGACCGCGGGGCGGGCCTCCGAAGCAAGGGGGCCAGAAGTTGAGCGGGTCCGGTGCGCCGTTGCCGTCGTCCGCGCCGTGGCCGTCGTCCGGGTCGTACGCGTCGCGCGCGCCTCCGGCGCCCTCGTCGTCGGGCGCTGCCGGCCCGTGTCCGGCGCGGTAGTACTCCGGCCGGCGCCCGCCGAAGGCCCGGGCCAGCGTCGACCCGTCGCGGACCAGCAAGCCGCCGATGTCGTAGGCCTGGAACAGCCACTTGTGCGGATCGACAGTAACCGAGTCTGCCCGATCGAGATCCGCGACGCGCTCCGCGTCGCGCGTGGACAGCCGTGCCGCGGCGCCGTAGGCCGCGTCCACGTGGAGCCAGAGCCGCTCGCTCGCGGCCAGATCGGCCAGCTCGCCGATCGCATCGACCGATCCGGTATTCGTCGACCCGGCGACGGCTGCGATCGCGACCGGGAAGACGCCGTCGGCTCGGTCGTGGGCGATTGCCTCGGCGGCGGTCGCGGCCCGCAGCCGGAAGTCGGCGTCGGCAGGCACCACCGCGAGCGTGTCCGGCGGGAACCCGAGCTCGTCGAGCGCCCGCCCAATCGAGAAGTGAGTCTGGTCGGAGGCGTAGACGCGGACGCCCTCGAGGGCTCGCCCGCGCGGCGGCTCGCCGGTCCCGCGGAGCCCGGCGCGGTGGGTGTCACGGACGAGGGCCATGGCGATGAAGTTGGCCGTGGCGCCGCCCGAGGTCAGGATCCCGAAGCTGCCCTCGCCATT
>CAYXVP010000148.1:1017-5703 GCA_964468305.1 uncultured Anaerolinea sp.
GCCGGAAGACGCCGTCGGCCGGGACGATCGCGAGCGTATCCGGCGGGAAGCCGAGCTCGTCGATGGCGCGGCCGATCGAGAAGTGGGTCTGGTCGGACGCGTAGACGCGGGCGCCCTCGAGATCCCGGCCACGCGGTCGATGGCCGTCCCGGAGCTCGGCGAGGCGGTTGTCCCGGACGAGGGCCATGGCGATGAAGTTGGCCATGACGCCGCCCGAGGTCAGGATCCCGAAGCTGCCCTCGCCATAGCCGAGGAGTTCGCACAGCCAGCGGATGACCTCTTCCTCGACGAATGCCCCGATCGGGCCGGCATGCCAGATGTCGATGCCCTGCTGCGCGACCTGGGCGAGGACCTCCCCCGCCACGGAGGCGAGCAACGGCGGCGGCGTGAAGTAGCCGAACGAGCGCGGGTGCCAGGCGCTGACGGTGTGCGGCGCGACTCGCCGCGTGAACTCGTCGAGGACCGCCTGCAGCGTCGCCGGCTCGCGCGGCGCCGGCGCCGGCCTGCCCTGGGCGCCGAAGAATTCGGCTCGGAGTCCGTCGTAGTCGATCGGCGTGCCCATCGCCCGCTCGAAGGCGTTGTCGTAGAGGTAGCCAATGGCCGCTTCCCAGATCGCCTCGCCGGCCTCGCGCAGCGCCTCCCGCGACGTTGCCGGATCTCGAACCGAGATCAGGTCCGGCTCGGGATGCCAGTCGACGGCGGGCACGCGCTTGCGCGTCAGCTCGGGCACCCGGCGATGGTAGCCGCGCCGATACCATCGACCGCCCATGGGCACGATCGTGTTCTTCCCCGAAGGCGCGTTTGGGCCGACCAACAACTGCGTCGGCATCGCCCAGGTCCTGCAGCGGCGTGGCCACCGCGTCGTGTTCATCGTCGAGGAGTCGTTCGCCGGCCGGCTCGAGGCCCAGGGCTTCGAGGAGCGGCTGATGCGCCTCGGGCCACCGCCCGCGACCGAAGAGGTGCCCGGTCAGTTCTGGATCGACTTCATCCGGGACACGGCGCCGATCTTCCGCAAGCCGACGATCGAGCAGCTGGGCGAGTTCATCCAGCCGACGTGGCAGGCGCTCATCGACGGCGCGAAGCACGTCGACGGCCGGTTGCGCGAGATCATCGACGAGCTGGATCCGGCGGTCATCGTCGAGGACAACGTGGTCGGCTTCCCGGCGCTGCCGGCCTCGGGGCGCCCGTGGGTCCGGATCGTCTCGTGCAATCCGGCGGAGCTCAAGGACCCGCTGATCCCGCCGTTCTCCTCGGGCTACGCCGTGGCGAATCGCACGAATTGGGAGGCGTTCCTCGAGGAGGTCGAGCGGACCCATCGTTTGATGTGGGACGACTTCGACGCCTTCGGGCGCGAGCACGGCGCGCCGCCGCTCGAGTGGCACGACGTGGGACCCGACTTCATCTGGGAGTCGCCCTGGCTGAACCTGTACCTGTATCCGTCGGCCGCCGACTATCGACGGGAGCGGCCGCTGGCGCCCACGTGGCACCGGCTCGAGTCATGCGTTCGCGAGACGGACGCTTCGTGGGTCGTGCCGGATCGCCTGGGCGACGCGCGCGGCGGCCTCGTCTACCTGTCCCTCGGCAGCCTCGGTTCAGCGGACGTCGAGCTGATGCAGCGCCTCGTCGACGTCATGGGCCGAACCCGACACGGCGTGATCGTCAGCAAGGGCCCGCTGGCGGACCAGATCCGGCTCCACGACAACATGGTCGGCGAGGCAGTGCTCCCGCAGCCGGCGATCCTGCCCAAGGTCGATGTCGTCGTCACCCACGGCGGCAACAACACCGTCACCGAGTGCTTCCACAACGGCAAGCCGATGATTCTGCTGCCCCTGTTCTGGGACCAGGTCGACAACGCCCAGCGCGTCGACGAGACGGGCTACGGGGTCCGCCTGTCGACGTACGGCTTCGATGACGACGAGCTCACTGGTGCGGTCGACCGGCTCCTCGGCGACACGGCGATGCGAGCCCGGATGGCACGGAATGGGACGCGCCTGCGGGCAGATCCGGGCACGGTTCGCGCAGCCGACCTGATCGAACGCGTGGCGCGAACCGGCGAGCCAGTTCACAACTGAGGTCTCTTCCGGGCGTTTTCCCCGGACTCTCCCGGGGGTAGCACAAGACGCGCCGAGTGCGTGGTTTCGCGCACGAACCGGGCGGAATCCTTGTCATAGAGTCATCCATCGCGATTTCTGACAGGAAATCGTCCGACCGCTGCTCCGTTGTGCTACCCGGGAGAGAATCCGGCAAATTCGGGGTCCGCGGCATGCCGACCGCTCGATCTCGGCGACCCGCTACAGTCGTCGCTCGTGACCCAGCCGACCGGGGACGCGCGGCCGCCATCGACGCGCGACGTCGAATACAAGGGCGCGCCGCTCGACGCCGAGAAGGGCCCCGGCCTCGGCTGCTTCTGGATCCAGGTGGTCCTCCTCGCGATCGCGGTCGTCCTCACTCCGCTGAGCGCCGCCTGGCAGTGGCCCGTGATCGTCACGATCGTGCTCATGGCCACAACCCTTGTGCTGCTGCTCTTCGTCGGCCAGACCGTGATCTTCCTGCTTCGCCTCGTCGCGGCAGATCGGCGCGCCGACGCGCGGCGTCGCCCGTTGCGCTCGCAGTCCAAGACAGTGGGCGAGATCGAGGACGAGGTACGGAGCGCTGACGCGGACGCCCACACGCAGGCCGAGGAGCCTGGAGACACGTCCGGCTGATCGAGCTCGGCGTGCGAGAATACCCTCCGCCCCGTCGATCTCGAACGCCTGGAGGACCCAGCGCCCCGTGCCCGTGCTCGCGACCTACTTCACCGTCCGCCGCGGCCGCGATCCGTTCTTCAAGTTCTACATGAAGACGCTGTTCCCGCGCCAGGTCCGCGAGTACAGCGAGAAGTACGGGATCAAGTTCATCGGCTGGTACAACGTCGCCCACGGCTGGGACTTCGACAACGTGATCATGTTCGAGCTGCCGAGCTATGCGGTCCTGGACGAGCTCGAGAAGGACGAGGGCATCCAGTCGATCGCCCATCGTGGGTCCGAATGGATCATGGAACGCCACCACTCGATGTTCCTCCGCGAGCGGATGGGGCCCGAGCTCAAGGTCCACCTGTAGGGAGGCCGGACATGGAAGGTCGACGCAACGCCCTCCTGGCCGACATGGCCCGGGACGCAGAGATCGAACGGACCGACTTCCTGGCGCGCGCCGGGGAGCAGCTGGACCGGTTCATTCGTAGCCATGAAGGCCGCATCCGGCAGCTCGGCGGGATCGTCCTCATCGATGAGGACCCGGACTACCTCGCGGCCACGCCAGACGGGACGTTCCGCAGTCGCAGCCGGGTCTACGACGAGGGGCGCGGCGAGTGGATCACCGAGACCGAGGTCATCGAGACCGCCGCCGAGCTGGTCGAGTTGTACAACCCGGCGGACATCCTGCAGGCGTTCTCCGATGCGCGGGCGGAGGACGCCGGAATCGACGACGGCACCGGCCCCGCCGACTCCAGCGATACGGAAGCGGCGCCCGTCGCCGAGGATGCATACGCCGGCGCCGCCGATCAGTGGGCAGCGGGCCAGCCCGAAGTCCCGCCGGCGCACGACGAGCAGTCCGCGGCCACCGGGTTGTACGAGCTCGCGCTTGACTTCCAGGATCGCAGCCAGCGGACCGAGGCGGGCCTGGTCGAGGGCTTCGAGAACGCGGCGTCGAGCCTGCTCGGGATGGTCGGCACGTTGGTGATCGTCGACGATGACGACGAGCACCTGTCGCTCGCCACGGGCGGCTTCCGCGGCCGGGTGATCCCCGAGGGTGCGACGAGCTGGCAGGACATCTCCAGCCCTGATCAGATCGTCCGCTACTACGACCCGACGGACATCTTCGGCGACCTGGCCGAGGCGATCGCCGACGCATACCCGGCCGTCGCTGAGAGCGAGGACGAGGGCGCCGAGACGAACGACGACGAGGCCGACGACGAGTCTGGAGACGACGACGTCGACGACCAGCAGCGCTGAGCGGCCCGCGCGGCAGGTGACGACCCGTACTCGAGACCCGAGCCCGGCGACCGCCCGAGCGCCGGCATCGATGCGCCTTGCCGGTGCAGAGCTGATCGAGAGTCGCGAGATCCTGCCCGGCCAATGGCTGCAGGCGTTCCGTGCTCCCGAGCTGGTCGCCGGCGCCCGGGCGGGCCAGTTCGTGCACGTTCGGACGGGCGACTACTCGGGGCTCGTGCTTCGGCGCCCGTTCTCGTTCAACACGATCGATCGCGTCGGGGGCAGGCTGACGATCCACTATCGAACCGTCGGCCGGGGCACGGAGTGGTTCACCCGACTCCGCCCTGGCGATCGCGTCGACATGCTCGGCCCGCTCGGCCGCCCGTTCGAGGTCGATCCGAGGACGAGGCACGTCCTGCTCGTCGCCGGCGGACTCGGGATGGCCGGCGTCCGCGCCCTCGCCGACGAGGCGATCCGGGACGGCCGCCAGGTCACGCTGCTGTTCGGCGGGGCGACGGCGCGCGACGTCTACCCCTCCTCGCTGCTGCCCGACGAGGTCGAGTACGTCGTCGCCACCGACGATGGCTCGGTGGGCCACCACGGCTACGTCACCGAGCTCGTGGCTGACTACGAGGCGTGGGCCGACCAGGCCTTCGCGTGTGGCCCGCTGCCGATGCTGCGGGCACTCGCGGCGTCGGTGGGTGTCCTCCTGGCGCAC
>CAYXVP010000149.1:0-5699 GCA_964468305.1 uncultured Anaerolinea sp.
CCTGCCCGCCGATGGCGTCGATCTCCTCGCGGATGACCTGCTCGACGCGGTCGCTGACCCGCTTGCCGAGGGGCAGGAGCGAGTAGATCCCGGCCCCGAGCTGGCGCAGGTAGCCGGCGCGCAGGAGCAGGCGATGCGACGGCATCTCGGCCTCTCCCGGATCGTCGCGCAGCGTCGCGAAAAACAACTCGCTGAGGCGCATGGGATGCGAAGGATACGGGCGGCGGCGACGCGCCATCGGCGGCGGCGCCGGCAACGAACCGATCGGCCCCACGCGCGGGTCGCTGCTAGCCTTCCGTGCCGTGCCCGAAGGCTTCAGCCTGCTGCTGATCGTCGTCCTCGTCTTCGCGGTCATCTTCGACTACATCAACGGGTTCCACGACACGGCGAACGCCATCGCGACGTCCGTGTCGACCCGGGCGCTGCGGCCGAGCCATGCGATCCTCATGTCGGCTACGGCGAACTTCATCGGGGCGTTGACCGGCACGGCCGTGGCCAAGACGATCGCCTCGGGCATCGCCACGACGCCGAGCGGCGACCAGGGTCAGATCGTGATCGCGGCGGCCCTCGTCGGCGGCATCGTCTGGGACCTGGCGACCTGGCGGCTGGGCATCCCCTCGTCGTCGAGCCACGCCCTCATCGGCGGGCTGATCGGCGCGGCCATCGCGGCGGGCGGCATTGGATCGCTCCAGATCGCCGGCATCTACTCCAAGGTCATCGTGCCCCTGCTGGCATCACCCGTCCTCGGTATCGTCGTCGGCTTCCTTTTCATGGTGGTGCTGCTCAACGTGTTCAAGAGGGCGCACCCGAAACGTATCAATGACCGATTCAGGCGGCTGCAGCTCCTGTCCGCTGCATACATGGCGTTCAGCCACGGCTCGAATGACGCCCAGAAGACGATGGGAATCATCACCCTCGCGCTCGTTGCCGCCGGCATCCTGAAGGAGCCGACGGTGCCGATCTGGGTCATCCTCCTTGCCGCCAGCGCGATCGCGATGGGGACCGCGGTCGGCGGCTGGCGGATCATCCGGACGATGGGTCAGCGCGTCGTCAAGCTCGACCCCGTCCATGGCTTCGCCGCCGAGACCACGGCCGCGACGATCATCCTCGGCGCCTCGTCGCTCGGTGTACCGGTGTCGACGACCCACGTCATCTCGTCGGCGATCATGGGCGTTGGGGCCAGCGATCGGTTCTCCGCGGTTCGATGGGGCGTCGCCGGGAACATCGTGACTGCCTGGATCCTGACGATCCCAGCTTCGGGGGCCGTCGCGTGGCTGGCGTGGGAGGTGCTCAGCCGGCTCCTCTGAGCACGCCCAGGCGTAAGCGCCGGCGCGCGTGCCTGGTGACGGCGCGCGGCGTGGTCCGGGCGAGACCGAGCCACGCGATGGCATAGGCCAGGCGTACCGGCGCCGAGTGGCGCGATTCGCGTTCCCACGACGAGAACAGGGAATCACGCGTCCGGATCGGGGCGAGCTGGCGGACGACGGCGTCGACCTCACGGAGGTGGCTCGGCCGCCGCCAGAGCAGGGGCTCGGCGAGCTCGCCCGAGCGGACCCGGAGGAGACGGGCCACCTCGTCATCGAGCTCGCGAGCGACGTCACCCGACGACGCGGAGGGGCGAGCGCGCCCCCCTGCGTCCGCGTCGCCGGGGAGGAGGCTCCCGACCGCAGGAGCGGCGGCCGGGAGGATCGACTGGATCAAGGTCATGACGCCATCGTCGGCCGGCTCGATCAACGCTCGATGTTCGGGCCGTGAACTTCGGGCGAAGGCATGTGGACGCTCCGGCCTACGCCTGGGCCGGCACGACCGCCGGCTCCGGGCGGCGCAGGACGTAGCCGACGCCGCGGACCGTCTGGATGATCGTCGGGTTGGACGGCTCGGGCTCGATGGCCGAGCGGAGCCAGTGCACATGGACGTCGACCGTGCGCGTTTCGCCCGGGTAGTCGTAGCCCCATACCCGCTCGAGCAATTGATCGCGGCTGACGACCTGGCCGGGGTGGCGAAGGAGGAACGCGAGCAGCTCGAAGACCTTCGGCTTGAGCGGCACCTCGCGGCCGTCGCGCAGGACTCGATGGCCCGCAACGTCGACCTCCACGGGACCCAAGGGCACCCGGGGCGGCAGGGCCGGGCCCACCGCCTCGCCGCGACGCAGGACGGCCCGGATGCGCGCCGACAGCTCGCGCAGGCTGAATGGCTTGGTCACGTAGTCGTCGGCGCCGAGCTCGAGGCCGACGACCTTGTCGACCTCCGCGTCGCGCGCGGTGAGCATCACGATCGGGACGGCGGATTCGGCCCGGACCTGGCGGGTGACCTCGAGGCCGGACAGCTCCGGCAGCATCAGGTCCAACAGGACGAGGTCGGGATGCTCTGCGTGGAACAGTGCGAGCCCGCTCCGGCCGTCAGCAGCCTGCACGGCGCGATAGCCCTCGGACTCGAGCGCCTCCGCGAGGGTCTCGCGCAGGGTCGGCTCGTCCTCGACCACCAGGACAGTCTTCGGCACGGGTCCGAGTCTACGGAGGATTGTTAACGGGGAATTTGGGTCCGGTTGTCAGCGCCGCGTGGAGCCAGGCCTCGCTCAACCTTCCTTGTTGTAGTACTCGACGAAGGAGCTGCATTTCCCGTCCGGGCCGAACTCGAGCAGCCAGTTGTTGTGGTAGCGGCGTGCGATCTTCGAACGGCTGGGGTCGGTCCAGTAGGTGCTCGTGCCGATCGCCACGGCCCGGTTGCCGTCGACCGCGAACGGCCGGTATTCGCCGAGATAGGTGCCGGGCTTGTCCCGATCGCTCGCGTTGCCGCCCGGGTTCAGCCAGCCCTCGACGATGGCGTCCCGCCCGACCTCCGGCTCGTCGAACGGGTGCCAGCGGTACTCGGCGTGGTCGGTGAACAGGGCGCCGATCTCGGCGGCGTCGTAGGTCTCCCAGGCGTGCTCGTAGGCGTCGAGCCAGGCCTGGACGTGCTTGTACGTGATGCGGGTGGCGACGTCGTTGGACATCAGGCTGCTTCCTCCATTCCTTCGAGGGTCTCGATCGCCCGATCGAGCCGGGCGAGGGTCCGCTCGCGCCCGAGGGCGACGAGCGAGTCGAACAGGGGCGGCGTCGCGGTGCGCCCGGTCGCGGCCACGCGGATGGCCATGAACAGGTCGCCGGCCTTCCAGCCGCGTTCCTCGGCGAGGGCCCGCAGCGGCGGCTCGAGCTCGTCGGCTTCGAAGGTGACGGCCCCAACCGAGCCCGAGATCGTCTCGCGCGCCGCGCGCAGCGCGATGAGAGTCGTGACTCGGTCCCAGCGCTTGGGCACGAGGATCGCGGGATCGACCGTCACGTCGTCGACCCACAGGAAGCCGACGAGGTCGCCGATCGCGGCAAGCGTCGGAAGGCGCTCCTGGATGATCGGGACGAGCGGCCGCAGCTCTTCCGGCGTCGGCACGCGGTCGATCCGACCGGCGTCGCGCTCCGTCTCGAGGAACGGCTCCAAGCGCTCGATCAGGTCCTCGGCCTCGAGCCTACGGATCCACTGGCCGTTCAGCCACTCCAGCCGCTCGCGGTCGAAGACCGCACCGCCCTTCTGGACATGCTCGAGGTCGAAGCGCCCGGCGAGGTGGTCGAGGGTGAGGATCTCCTCCTCGGTGCCCGTGGACCAGCCGAGCAGGGCTAGGAAGTTGACGAGGGCCTCGGGGATGAAGCCCTGCGCCCGATAGTCGGCAATCGCGGTCTGGGTCTTGCGCTTGCTCATCTTCGTTCGGTCGGGATTGAGGATCAGCGGCAGATGGGCGAACGCCGGCACGGCGTGCCCGAGGGCCCGGAACAGCAGGATGTGCTTCGGCGTGTTCGAGATGTGATCCTCGCCGCGGATGATGTGGGTCATCTCCATCGCGGCGTCGTCGACGACCACCACGAAGTGATACAGGGGCGTGCCGTCGCTGCGGACGATCACGAAGTCGCCGCCGATGTTGTCGGTGTCGATCTCGACCTCGCCACGGACCAGGTCGTTCCAGGCGACCTTCCCGGCCGGGACGCGGAAGCGCAGTGCGCCGCGCCGACCCGCGGCTTCGCGGGCGGCGCGCTCCCCGGAAGTGAGATGCGCGCAGCGCCCGACGTACCGCGGCGCCTCGTGGGCGGCCTCCTGCGCCTTCCGGTCCGCCTCCAGCTCCTCCGGGGCGCAGTAGCAGGGATAGGCCTCGTCGGCAGCGAGCAGACGCGCGGCCGCGGCCGCGTACCGTTCGAGGCGTTCCATCTGGCGGTACGGGCCGTACGGGCCCCGGTCGTCGCCGCCCCCCGCATCCGGCCCCTCGTCCCACGTGATCCCGAGCCAGTGGAGCTGCTCGATGATGTCCGCCTCGAACGCAACCGTGCTGCGGGCGACGTCGGTGTCCTCGAGGCGCAGGACGAAGGTGCCGTCGTGATGGCGCGCGTACAGGTAGTTGAAGAGCGCGGTCCGGGCGGTCCCGATGTGCAGCGGCCCGGTCGGGCTCGGCGCGATCCTGACGCGCGGGTTGGGCATCGCGGCCAGCCTACCAGATAACCGCTCTAGCGCGACGAGACGGTTACGCCACCTTCAGCGCCCGGGCACCCGGTGGAACAGGCTCGGGTCCGCGTCGCCCGGCAGGACGAGCACGAGCGCGGCGGGCCGGAGGCCCAGCGTCGCCCGCCCGAGCGGACCGTCCAGCGTCAGCGAGTCGAGCGACTCCGACCGCGCCAGCACCGTGATGTGCGCCCCCGGCCGCAGGCCACGCGCCTCCAGGTAGGACAGGAGCGCTGCGTCTTCCTCGGCGAGCTCGGTGATGCGGTAGATCGTCGCGCGCTGCCCCGCCTCGACATCGGCGAGCGCCGCCCCCGCGGGGCGCCGGCTGGCGATGTCGGCGTCGATCGGGTTGCCATGCGGGCATGTTTGGGGGTGGCCGAGGAGCTCGTCCAGCTGTTGCTCGACCCGCGGCGAGATCGCGGCCTGAAGCCGCTCCGCCTCGGCGTCAGACTCCGCCCAGCCGAGGCCGACGATCTCCGTCAGCAGCCACTCGCACAGCGCGTGGCGCCGGAAGATGCCGTCCGCCGCGGCGCGACCCGCCGTCGTGAGCTGGAGCTCGCGGCCCTCGGCGAGCGACACGAGCCCATCGCTCCCCAGCCGCCGGAACATCTCGCTCGCCGCCTGCGTGCTCACCCCGAGCTTCCGGGCGACCTGGGCCGCGGTGATACGGGAGCCGTCGCCGGCCATGATCCGGAGCGTGAGCAGGTACTCCTGGGCGGAGCTGGAGAGATCGCTCGAGGGCTTGTGCCGGCCCTCGCTACCGAGCCCCGCCGGCCGGCTCACGCCCCGGATCCTGTTGCGGCACGCGTCGTTCCGCGCGCCGTCCACGCCACGCCGCCGATCCACGCCGCAGAGAGAAGCGCCCCGAGCGCGAATGCGGACTGGGGCGCGCCGGCGCCGCCGACGACGAGCAGCAACGCCGTCATCGGAATCAGGGCGAGGATCACCGCGATCGTGCCGCCGACCAGCACCCGCGCCAGCGGCGGCAGGAGCAGTAGCAACCCGAGAATCGCAGCCTGGGCGAGCCACGGCAGGAGGCTGTCGGAGCCCGAGCACTCCGCCGAGTAGGTCGTGCAGCCGGTGATTTCGCCGATGGCGGCCGCCGCGGCAAGGCCGATTGGCGGCCACGCGACCAGGGCGATCCCCAGGCGCCGGATCGGGTCGTCGCCCGGCGCGCCGAG
>CAYXVP010000150.1:0-5661 GCA_964468305.1 uncultured Anaerolinea sp.
CCGCGCTCCAGCTCGTAGAACCTGTTCGCGGCGACGCGCTGCCAATCGCTCGTCTCGCCGGCCGGCCACGTTACCCGGATCTCCGCCGAATCCGCCGCACCGAGCCCGAAGTGCAGCCAGCCGAGCTGGCCCCCCACGTGGCCGCCACCGATCGTCACCTCGCGCCGGTCGACGCGACCAGCGGCGCCGTAGCGGACCTCGACGACGGCACCGATCGCGTCGATGTTCGGTCCGATCTGGCCGATCCGAAGACCCAGCCAGCTCGCCGTGGCCCCTGAACCGATCCCGCCCGTCGGCCCGTCGTTGCGCCAGAGGCGGACCGGGGCGCCGTACATGACCTCCACGAGGTCGAGCCGCCCGTCGAGGTTGAAGTCGGCGAGGGCTGCACCACGACCGCGATCGAACGTCAGGATCCCGGCGACGTCGGCCGCCTCCTTGAACGTGCCGTCGGGCTGGCCGAGAAGCAGGTTCGTCGGGTCCTTCTGAGCGTAGTCCGGCTGAGTCGTAACGTTGCCCTTGGTGACCAGGAGGTCCAGGAGCCCGTCGTTGTTCACGTCCTCGAACTCGGGATGCCACGCCGTCGAGGGCAGGTGCTCGCCGCCTGCGAACGGCTGGGCGACGTTGACGCCGTATTGCCCGCCGATGTCCTTGTAGGCCGGTCGGCCGGGGCCGGCGGCCAGTGTCTGCAGCCGGTTCGCGGCCTGGCTGGTGAGGTAGACCTCGGGCAGGCCGTCTCCCGTGAGGTCCTGACTGGCAATGCCCATGCCCTCGATCTGGACCCGTGACAAACCCCGGGGGGGGCAGAGAGCCTGGGGCGCCACCCGGGGTGGGCGCGGCCAAAGCTGCGCCGCGCCGAGCGGTGGGTCGTGGAAGTGCCTGACGTTGCTGACCCGGGGATCCATCCGGCCCGAGCCGTCCCAGTCGCTGAACAGCATCGACAGGGAACAGAAGCTGGGACGGAGCTCGATGGGCGGCGCGAACGCTCCGCCCGAGGCCGCCGGCCGGATCAGGAAGTTCGGCTGGCACAGCTTCGATCGGTCGTTGCCCTCGAGCACGGCGTAGTTGCCGATGGCGAGGGTCGGGCGCGTGGCGCCGGGTTCCCAGGTCGCGCTGAAGGCCTCGGTGAGCTCCGCGCCGCCGTCGAAGCCCCATGTCGCGTTCGCGCGCTCGAATCGGCAGTCGCCCAGCCCTCGAAGGGCGACGTTCTCGCCGTCTCGCAGCACGATCAGGTCGGTAATGCCGTCACCGTCGACATCGATCGGGTAGGCGCCGTTGACTGCGTCGAGGTCCGTGGCCGGGTCTGGCAGCCGGCTGAAGCGCAGGGAGCCGCCGATCTGGCTGTCGTTCCGGAACAGCGCCGCCGGGCCGACCCCGCCCGCGACGTAGAGGTCCGGGCGGCCGTCGCCGTTGCAGTCGAAGACGGCGACCCCGCCGCCGAAGGCATAGGTGAATGGGCCGTCATAGGTGAAGTCGAGTCCGGACGAGGACGTTTCGTCGACGAAGTGCGGGGCCGGCCCGGCCGTCGGCGGCAGCCACGGCGCCACGCCGAGCAGCGTCGCGCCCACGGCGACGACCCCGGCGACCGCGACGAGAGCGACCGCGAGCACGAGCGGCCGCGCCCGCGTGCGCATCGCCGGGGTCAGGCGACGGTCATCGCCCGCCCGGCGTCCAGGAGGAAGGGCGGCAACCAGGCAGGGATGTTCGAGAACGGCAGGACGTCCGGGTGGAGCTCGATGCCGAGCTGGTCGGCCATGAACGCGCGCCGGCGCTGGATCCGACGCCAGGCTTCGGGGTAGCGGCTCGCCAGACCCTCCCGCGTGGCCGCGTCACCGAGGGCGACGCCGTCCTCGATGTTCGTCGTGAAGTACGCGCCGCCGGTCGCGGGGATGACGTCGACCTGGAAATACATGCCCGACCGGAGCTCGATGGTGGAGCCAGCGAAGACCGGCGAGTTCACCCACTCGTCGAGCGAAATCTGGTGGCCGGCATTGAGAAAGATGCCGAAGAACGGATCCGCGAGGCGACGGGCGATGACCTCGTGGAGGTCGCCGCCCGTCGCGCCGATCCGGAGCGCCGCGTACCACTCGGCAATGGCGGCGAAGTACGGCCCGACGAGGCGCTCGACGTAGTCGCGGATGTCGCCCGGGAGCTCCGGGGCGTCCTCGACGACCCAGCCAGCGCGGCAATTCAGCGCGCCCCAGATCCCGAACGCGGTCGTGAATGGATCGCCGCGCTCGATTGCCCGGTCGCCCGGGCTGTACAACCCGTATCTGGCTCGCGGCCCGGCGGTGAGCATCAGGTGGCAGGAGAGCGGTGTGCCGTCCCAGCCCAACAACGAGACGGCCTCGCGCTCGCGGAGGCCGGGGTGCAGCCCTCGGACGAGGTTCCGCACGCCCGACGACGTCCGCGCCGCGGCAGCCTCGAACGCGGCGAGCTGTTCGACTTCGTTCGTGACACGCAGGCCGGAGCCGGCGTCGATCAGGAGGTCGACCGCGTTGTCGACGCTGGCGCCCGGGCCAACGGCGGAACGGAGCGCGTCGACGAGGTACGACGGGACGTCGAGCCAGGCTCGATCGGCGAACGGCTTCCAGCCGATCACGCCCAGCCTCGCCCCCGGACGGACGCCTGCGGCCCGCAGCTCCTCGCCGAGGGGGCGAGACCGGCCGCGCGGCTGGCTGGGCAGGCTGAGGTCCTGGTGCAGCACCCGCTCCATCGGCAGGGGCGCGTCGCCTGCGATCCCCCAGCACTCGTTGCCGACGAGGACCGTGGGCGCCCCGGCCGGCCGGACGAGGAGGATCGCTTCCTCGAACCGGGGATCGAAGCCGGTCAACCAGGCGACGTTCGCGCTGTGCTCACGGTCGGCGTACAGGACGAGCGCGTCGTAGCCGCGCTCCGCGGCGCGCTCGCGCAGCCGGGCGAGGCGCGCAACGTACAGCGCCGCGGGCAGCTCGGGCCGTTCTTGGGCGGTCCCGAAGTCGGGCAGGTCGACGGGGCCGAGCCTGGCGGCAGGCGCCGCGATCGACGTCATGTGCTGACCGGTGCTCGTTCGGCCGCCGCGAGGACCTGCTCGATGACCCGCATGTTCGCGACCGCGTCGGCGGCGGGGATCGGGGCCGGGCTGCCGTCGAGGATCGCGGCGGCGAAGGCATCCGCCTCGACGCCATAGGGATCCGCGACCGCGAAGGTCAGGGTCCGCGTGTCCGGGGTGACCGGCGGGTCGCCGCCATGGGTCACGTCGACGTGGGTCTCGCGGTCGGGCGGGATGTTGAACGGGATGCCGATCGAGATCCGGCCCTCGGTGCCGTAGATGTGTACGCGCTGGTCGGACTCGGAGCGGGTCGAGCAAGTGAACGTCGCCGTGCCGCCGCCGGGGAAGACCAGCAGGGCGGACGTCAGCACATCGATCTCCATGTCGGGGTCGCGCAGGATCGATGCCTCGACCCGCTCCGGCTCCGCGCCGAAGAGCATGCGCGAGAGGTTGATCGAGTAGCAGCCGATGTCCATGAGCGCGCCGCCGCCCGCGTCCGCCTGGTTGCGGATGTTCCTGGGGTCGTCGTTGTAGTACGAGAACCAGCTCTGGACCGTCTGGAGGCGCCCGATCCGGCCCGAGGCGATGAGCTCGCGGACGGCCCGCCATGACGGGTGGAGGCGGTACATGAACGCCTCCATCAAGAGGACGCCGGCCGACGCGCAGGCGTCGGCCATCTGCTGCGCCTCGGCCGATGACAGCGCGATGGGCTTCTCGCACAGGACGTGCTTCCCGGCGCGCGCCGCGGCGAGCGTCCAGTCGAGGTGGAGGTGGTTCGGGAGCGGGATGTAGACGGCATCGACCTCGGGATCCGCGAGCAGCTCCTCGTACGAGCCATGCGCCCGCGGGATCCCGAGCGACGCCGCGATACGACGCGCGCCCTCCCCGTCGCGGGACGCGATGGCCAGAACCTCACCGCGCTGGTCGGGTGCGTGCCGCACCCCGGGGATCCATTTCCTGCGCGCAATGTCCGCGGTCGAGAGCACGCCCCAGCGAAGCTTACGGCTCAGCCCCACGACGCCTCCGTGACGACACGCCGATCCAGGCTGCCCATCGCCGTTCCTCCAGAGGCCGCGGGACCTGCCCCGGACCGCCCTCAAGGCGTCGCGTCTTGACACCGGGCGGGGGATGTATGAGCCTACCACGGGCGGTTTGGAAGACAGGAGCACAAACCCCCCTTCGATTTCCTTCGCGACCCATGGCGTCGCCCCGGCGAGGCCCGAGCCGACGACCTTCAGCTGCAGGTGCGATCCGGTGTTGCCCGCGGACTCGATCGGCCAGCGCAGTGAGACCGTCCGCCGCGCGAACCTTGCCGCCATCGTCCGCGAGCTCCACGTCCGCGGCCCCCAGTCCCGCTCCGAGCTCGTCGCACGCACCGGCCTGACAAGGACGGCGATTCGTGCCCTGATCGGCGAGCTCGTCGCCGGCGAGCGCCTCGTCGAGGAGCGCCGCCCGCTCGCGGGCGCGCCCGGCCGGCCCTCGCCGCTCGTGCGACCGAAGCCGGCGGCCGTGCTCGTCCTCGCGATCCAGGTCGCGGTCGATTCCCTCGCCGCCGCCCTCGTCGGCGTCGGCGGCACGCCGCTGGAGCGGATCCGCATCAGCCGGCCGCGTGGCCACTTCTCGGTCGACGAGATCGTGGCCGACCTGCGCGACCTGACCGAGCGCCTGCCGGTTCGCCGACATCGCCACGCGATCGTCGGCGTCGGGGTGGCGATGGCCGGCCTCGTTCGCCGCGCCGACGGCATGGTCTCCCGGGCGCCCAACCTGGGCTGGCAGGACGTGCCCCTCGGCGAGCGGCTCGCCGCGGTGCTGGATCTCGAGGTGCCCATCTTCGTCGCCAACGAGGCGGACCTCGCGGCGATGGCGGAGCTTCGGCGCGGGGCGGCGCGCGGCGCCGACGACCTGCTCATGGTCTGGGGGGAGGTCGGGGTCGGCGGCGGGCTGATCGTCGACGGCAAGCCCGTCACTGGCGCGGCCGGCTACGCGGGCGAGGTCGGGCACATGTCGGTCAACCCGGCCGGACGCCGCTGCGGCTGCGGCTCGATCGGCTGCTGGGAGACCGAGATCGGCGAGGGGGCGCTGCTCCGACTCGCGGGCCGGCCTGACGACGGCGGGTCCGACGAGGTCGACGCGGTCCTCGCGGACGCGGCCGCCGGCAACGCCCGGGCGCTCGGAGCGTTCCGGGAGGTGGGCCGCTGGCTGGGCATCGGCCTGGCCAACCTCGTCAACATCCTCAACCCACGCGTGATCATCCTGGGCGGCCTGTTCGCCCAGGCGTTCCCGTTCATCGATCGGGCGCTCGATCGAGAGCTGGACCGGACGGCGCTCAGGGGACCACGAGGGCTGGTCCGCGTCGCTCCGGCAGGTCTCGGGATCGATGCCCCGCTCGTCGGCGCAGCCGAGCTCGCGCTCGAGCCGTTTCTCGCCGACCCAGCAGGCTGGCTCGGTCCCCGTGCCCAGCTCGCCGCCGCGGCAGGCGCATGAAGCCGCTCACGGACGCGTCCGGACGGGGTCGTTACCTGCCGTGCCGTCGCTCAGTTGGCGAGAGGAGAGTGATAGCCTGACCAGCGCACCGTTCGACAAGTCACGGCATCCATCGGTGTGGAGGAGTGAGATGCACAAACGATTCATGG
>CAYXVP010000151.1:0-5634 GCA_964468305.1 uncultured Anaerolinea sp.
GACGCTCGCCGAGGCGCTCGCGGGCATGGCCTTCGTCCAGCTCGTGCGGCCCGGCGCGCCGGTGATCCTCGGCTCCTTCGCCTCATCGATCTCGATGCAGTCCGGAGCGCCCACATTCGGCACGCCCGAGCCTGCGCTCGTCCTGTACGTCATGGCCGCGCTCGCGCGGCGGCTGGGCGTGCCGTTCCGCTCCGGCGGCAATCTCTGCGCGAGCAAGATCGCCGACGCTCAGGCGGCGTACGAGTCCGCGGCCACGTTCCAGCCGACGATCCTCGCCGGCGTGAACTTCGTGCTCCACGCCGCGGGCTGGCTGGAGGGCGGCCTGTCGATCGGCTACGAGAAGTTCATCCTCGACCTCGACCAGTGCGGCATGGCCGGGGTCTTCGCGAAGGGCGTCGACCTGTCCGAGAACGGCCAGGCGCTCGACGCGATCCGCGAGAACGGGCCGGGCCTGCATTTCCTCGGCAACTCGCACACGCTGGCCAACTTCGAGACCGCCTTCTACCGCTCCGAGACCTCCGACAACAACTCGTTCGAGCAGTGGCTGGAGGACGGCGGCAAGGACGCGGCGCAGCGCGCGAACGCGATCTGGAAGCGGATGCTCGCAGAGTACGAGGCTCCCCCGATCGACCCCGGCATCGACGAGGCGCTCAACGAGTTCATCACCAAGCGGAAGGCCGCCTTCCCGGACTCGGACGTCTAGGCGGTCGATCGATGGCCATCGCCGAGGCATCCGCCGCGCTCGCCCGCCTCCTCTCCGACCCGACGTTCGAGCTGATCCCGATCAGGAACGTCCACGAGCAGGCCGCCGCGATCCCGCGCGGCCGAACCGTCTCGGTGACCGCGTCGCCGCACAAGACCATCGACGCGACGGTCGAAGTGGCGGTCGAGCTCGAGACCGCCGGGCTGCGCGCCATCCCGCACCTCGCCGCCCGCCAGATCCGCGACCGCGCACACCTCTCGGACATCCTGGATCGCCTCGAGGGCGCGGGTATCGATCGCGCCTTCGTCGTCGGCGGCGACGCGGCCGATCCGGGTGACTTCCGCGACGGCCTCTCGCTCCTCCGGGCCATGGCCGACTCCGGGCGCCTGCCCAGCGAAGTGGGTTGCCCGTGCTATCCGCAGGGCCATCCGACTATCCCCGATGCCGCCCTCGCCCAGGCCCTCCGCGACAAGGCGCCGTTCGTGCAGTACATGACCACCCAGCTCTGCTTCGACGCTTCTGCGGTCGCCTCGTTCATCGCCGCGCAGCGGGCGGAGGGCAACTCCCTGCCCGTGAAGCTCGGGATGCCGGGCGTCGCTGAGATCCCGAGGCTCCTCTCGATCAGCGCCCGGATCGGAGTCAGGGACGCATCGAAGTTCGTGCTGCGGAACGCGAGCTTCGTCGGGCAGCTGCTCCGCTCCGCCGGCGTCTACCGGCCGAAGGAGCTGCTGCGCAGGCTCGGGCCGGTCATCGACGACCCCGCGGCGCGGGTCATCGGGCTACACGTCTACACGTTCAACAACGTGGCCGCGACCGAGTACTGGCGGCGCGAGGCGGAGGCGGCAGCGGCGCGCTGACGCGGTTCGGCGCTCGCGGCCCGCGGCTGCGAAGATTGGCGCGCTGCCATGGCCCTTCCGACCGGACCCGCCGTCACCTTCCTGTTCACGGACATCGAAGGTTCGACGCGCCTGGAGCGCAACGTCGGGTCGGCGTCATGGGCGGAGATCGTTGCCCGCCACGACAAGCTGCTCCGCCAGGCCATCGAGTCGAACGGCGGCGACGTCGTCAAGACCGAGGGTGACGCGTTCTTCGCGGCGTTCGATAAGCCCGAGGGCGCAATCCAGGCGGCGATCGACGCGCAGCGAGCCGTGAGTGATTCGAGCTGGCCGGAGGGCTGCCTGCTGCGCGTTCGGATGGGCCTCCACACGGGCGAGGGCCGGCTCCGCGGCGGGTGGGCCGAGGGCGACCCCGAGGACTACGTCGGCATCGACGTGAACTACGCGGCGAGAATCGCCGCTGCCGGGAACGGCGGCCAGATCGTCCTGTCGCAGGCGCTCGTCGACGCGATCAGGGGTGGCGCCGGCCGCCTCAACGGCGTCGACCGCCTCGATGGCGGCGGCGATGTGCGGCTCGCCGACGAGGGCCTCCGGGCCGTCAAGGACTTCGAGGAGCCGCTGCGCCTGCATCGACTCGTCGTGGTCGGCGCGGCGGACGACGATCGGCCCCTGCGAACCCTGACCGCGCCGTCGAACCTGCCGGGCGACGTCACCGAGCTGATCGGGCGCGAGGACGAGCTCGAGCGGTTGCGCGCCGAGCTCGACGAGACGCGGATCCTGACCCTGACCGGGCCCGGGGGGAGCGGCAAGACGCGCCTCGCCCTCGGGCTCGGCCGGACCGTCCTCGACCGGTACCCGCACGGCGTCTGGTTCGTCGACCTGGCCGGGCTGAGGCAGCCGCACCTCGTCGAGACGACCATCGCCGCGGCGCTGTCCGTACACGAGTCCGCCGACAAGCCGATCGGTGACGCCCTCCGCGACCATCTCCGCGAGCGGACGACGCTGCTCCTGCTCGACAACCTCGAGCAGCTCCTGCCGCCGGCGGCGCAGACCGTGGCGTTCCTCGTCCGCGTCGCGCCGAAGCTGTGCGTCATCGTCACGAGCCGGGAGCTGCTGCGGATCGCGGGAGAGCGCGGCCATCCCGTGCCGCCGCTGGACATCGCCGCGGGAATCGCGCTGTTCGAGGGCCGCGCGAAGGCCATCCGCCCCGACCTGGTCTTCACCGACGACTCGCGGATCGCGGTGCGCATGATCTGCGAGCGCCTCGGGGGTGTGCCGCTCGCGATCGAGCTCGCGGCGGCGCGGGTCCGGCTGATGAGCCCGGCGCTGATCCTGGAACGGCTCGTGGACAGCCTCTCCCTCGCCGGATCGTCGCGGGACGTGCCGGAGCGGCAGCGCACGCTCCGTGGCGCGATCACTTGGAGCCACGACCTGCTCAACGAGCCGGAGCGGCGACTCCTCCGACGCCTTGCCGTCTTCGCCGGCGGCTGGACGGCCGAGGCGGCGATCCGCGTCGCCGATCCCGGTGGCGACCTCGGCATGGACGTGATCGAGGGCCTCGAATCGCTCGCGGACAAGAGCCTCATCCGCATCGAGCCCGCGGAGTCAGGAGGCGAAGCCCGCTTCGACTTCCACCCGCTGCTGCGCGAGTACGCGCTCGAGCGCCTCGCAGAGAGCGGTGAGGAAGAGGCAACTCTCGAGCGCCACGCGATGACGTTCGCCGAGGTCCTCGGCGACATCGGCGGTCGGATCCAGGGGCCGTACGGCACCCAGGCGATCGAGCGCCTCGACGCCGAGATCTATAACCTCCGCGCGGCGTGCGACTTCGGCCTGCGGCACGAGCGCGACGAGATCCCGCTCAGGATCCTGGCCGCTACCTGGCGCTGGTTCCAGCAGCGCGGCTTCCTGCGCGAGGCGCGCGGCGTCCTGCAGCCGCTCCTTGCGCACCCGGGCATCGAGCCGCGGGTCCGCATCGGCGCGCTCGCGGCAGAGGGCGGCCTGGCCTACTGGATGAACGACTTCGACGCTTGCCTCGCCGCCTACGGCGAGCGCCTCGGACTCGCCCAGGCGATCGGCGAAGCGCCCCTCCTGGCCGACGCCGAGTACGACGTCGGCTTCCTCTCCCTCATCGACAAGGATCCCGTCGGGCTGCTCGACCACGAGCAGCGCGCGCTCGACCTGTACCAGGCCCTCGGGGATGACGGCGGGGCGATGCGAGCCAGGCAGGCTGTCGGGCTGGCGCACTTCCTCAACGGCGAATACGCGCGGGCCCAGGAGTTCGAGCTCGTGAACCAGGAGGAGTTCCGGCGCAAGGGCTCGGAGTTCCTGGTCGCCGACTCGCAGACCTTCCTCGCCGGCGTGAACTTCCGGCTCGGCGAGCCCGCGATCTCGTGGCAATGGATGCTCGATGGCCTCGAGTTCTTCGCCGGCCACGACAACGCCAGCGGCGTCGCGCGGTCGCTCGGGATGGCCGCGATCCTCCTCGTCAACTACGGCGACGTCGAGCTCGGCGCCCGCATCACCGGCGCGACCTACGAGCTTTCGAACCAGAAGGGCGTCATGGTTGCGCCGGTGACGGTCCTCCACCTTCCGGACCCGCGCGAGACAGCCGTGCAGCGTCTCGGCCGGGACCGCGCCACGGCCCTCATGGACGACGGCGCGATGACGCCGCTCGCCGAGATCATCGCCGCGGTTCGGCTCGCCCCGGTCCCGACAGGGCAGCCCGCATCGGTCGGCTGACCGGCGACCCCGTCGCGGAGGCGCGCGCTACGACGCGGGCAGCGCCGGATCCGGCCGAAGCAACCCCAGCTCGAGCTCGTCTTCGCTGACCACGCGGACCCAGTCGGCGAGGTCGCGGTTGAAGACCATCGTGCCGATCCACTTCCGATGCCGCTGGCCGCCGCGCCAGTGCTCGAGCCAGGCATCGGTCAAGGGCACCATCGCCTGGCGCCGGAGGATGGTCGCGAGCGCGTCGTCGCCGGGGTTCGTGTGGGCGTAGCCGCCCATCAGGTACTCGCCGAGCTGGACGACCGCCGGGTGCGAGTGGGTCCAACGCCGCAGGACGGGATCGCCGCGCGGCCCCGTCACGGAGACCGCGATCAACGAAGAGCGCGGGATGACGACATCCTCCTCGTGTCGGGTCGAGCCGTCGTCGAGGCTCTCGAACGTGGATCGGTAGAGGTGCAGCGCGTCGTGCGCGTTCAGGAGGTCGGTCAGGCGATCGGCATCGAGACGAATCCAGCCAAACAGGCGCTCACCCGCGAGGAACGCCTCGAACCGAAGGAGCGGGGCGCTCGACACGAAGTCCGGCTCGAAGACGTCCTCGGCGACCGCGTCGAGATGGAGGGCGAGCCCGTCCCCGGGCGGCTGCGTCGCCATGTGCCGGCCACCGTAGCGAGGCCGTCGCGAAGCCGGCAGCCACCCGAACGTACCTGCCCGATGTAGCCCGCACGTCCGAGGTGACGGCGCTGCGCGCCCGGTTGACGCCTCGACACGGGCGTTCGTACACTCAATCCCGATCACATTACTCGGGATTGAGGACCGACCGCTGACCTCCCAGAACCACGTGCCGACCCAGCATCGCCCCGCCTTCCATGGCACGGGCGCCGTCGCGTTCTCGACCAAGGGCGAATACGGCGTCCGGCTGATGGTCCAGCTGGGGCGCCACTACGGCGCCGGGCCGTCGAGCCTCGCCGAGATCGCGGCGGTCGAGGACATGCCCCGGGCCTACCTCGAGCAGCTCGCGTTCGTTCTCCGCGATGCCGGTCTCGTCGTCTCGACTCGCGGCGCTCACGGCGGCTACGAGCTGGCGCGCCGGCCGGCCGAGATCAACATGAGCGAGGTCCTGCGCGCGCTCGAAGGGCCGCTCGCCCCGATGATCTGCGCGACCGACGAGCCGGGCCACGACCTGGCCTGCGATCGGACGTCGTCGTGCACGGTGAACCTGCTCTGGATCCGCGTTCGCGACGCGGTCGCCGGCGCGCTCGCCGGCGTGACGCTGGCAGACCCCGTTCCGCAGCGCGTCGCCGCCGTGCGGCGTGGCCCAACGAGCCGAAGGCCGGCGACGAGCACGACCCCCGAAAGCGCCCTGACCCC